>DTTI01000018.1 GCA_012964825.1 Candidatus Neomarinimicrobiota bacterium | reverse complement strand
CGTCGGGGAGACGGGCTTAAGAGAGCGGAGAGGGCGGGATTCGAACCCGCGGTACCCGTAAACGCACACACGCTTTCCAAGCGTGATCGCCTAACAGAGAAAACGCCCAAAGGCACGTTTCTTTCAAAGGCAGGGCTGAACTCAGAGCTAAAGCACATCAAGGCGATGTTCAATTGGGCTGTAAAATCCAGCCTGTTGACCATTTCGCCGTTCAACAACGTGAAATTCGTCAGCACTCCTGAAAAGTCGATCAGGTTCCTGACTGGAGATGAGATTGAATCCCTTTACAGGGCTATGGCGATGACACAGGACGTTGATGCAGCCGATCTATCTTCTGACATTCTATCTCCAGACGGGTGCAAGGCGGTCTGAGATACTTCCGCCTAAGTTCACGTGGGTGAACGTTGACACTAACGAACGGCAAATCGTCCTAATTGGAAAGCGAAATAAGCGAAGAGCGCTACCTCTCAGCGATTTACTCCTGGAGATACTGAGTAGGCGCGGCTATTATTCCCACCCTTTCGACTATACTGGCGACCAAGTACGCCATAAGATTGTCGAAAAGTATTACAAATGGGCGGGTATAAAGGACGCTAACATACATACACTGCGCAAAACCTGTGGGGCGCTGTTAATTCAGAACGGTGTTGACATCTACAGGGTGAGCAAGTGGCTCGGTCATTCCACAGTTACCGTAACTGAGCGACACTACGTTGATCTCCTCAAAAGAGATTACGAGGACATTGCGCTCATAGCGGACAACACTGTAGGCCGGTATGCAAAGGGCTTTTCTCAGGAGTCAAGGGAAAAGCTTGTGCCATATACGTGCCAAATTAGCCCTCCTAAGCCTGTTTTTCAGAACGCTTGAAAAATGAGCTACGGCGTGAATATGGCAGTGATTTACTTCTGTAACCTCCTATGATATAGGCAATTACACCATTAGCGGGAACGTGTGAGAATCGAACTCACCTCCCACCTCTCCGGCGGGACGACGGTTTTGAAGACCGTGGCGGGCACCAGCCTCGCAATCATTCCCATTTTCAAGTGATCCGATGGCAGGGTATATGACCTAACTGTAGCCACCTAATCACAAACAAGTCTACTCCGGTCGTTTGATAACCAGATAATTGAAGCCCAGATCTCTTTTCAATTTTTTCCCGGTGAACTCTGCTTCCGTCCGGTCGCCGAAACGGATCACCTGCACCGCATATAGATTTTTCCCTTTTACCGTCACGGGCCAAACCTCAGCGTCATACCCGCTCTGTTGGAGCCGCTGAACCTGCCGAAGGGCATTTTGCCGCGCGCCGAAGGCCCCTACCTGAACCACAAAAGGTCTTGCAGGTGCTGGCGGCTCCGTATTTTTCGATGGAGGCGGCTCTCTCCTGGACTGTGGCACGGTGGCCTCCGGCCTTGAGACTGCGGATTCACTGGAAGCCTGAGAGCGCTGTGGCGCTGAAACCGCCTGGGAAGCATCGGCTCGTTTCATCCCTTCGGAGAGCGGTGTAGGTGCTAGGTCACCCAGAGGCCGGCTGACCAGGGGCCGCTCAGAAGAAAAATCATAGTTGAAGTCGAGGGAGGGAAACCTCGCACCATAACTTTGAATATAGTATTTCGCACTGTCAGTTTCACCAATAGCCAGGAGTGAATTGATCTGGAGATCGATAACCCGTTGTAGATGCTCGGAATTGGGATAGAATCGCGGTAGTTTGCCCAATTCTCTGCTGGACTGCGTATAAAGTCCCCGGGCGTAGAGATATTCACCTACCTTGGTGATGGCGTCATCAGCATAGGGTGAATCGGGATAGTTCTGGATGAGCGACTTATATGCGATGACAGCCTCTTCCGCTCGTTCTTTTACAAGAGCTGCAAGAAAAACGACTGCATCATTTCTTGGGTATTGGTCCATTAGTTGAGGGATGCGCGCCCTTACCGCATCCAAATTGCCCGACTCCACTTCCCGAAACAGATCGGAAAAATCCTGCGACCACACAGTTGAAAGAAGTAGAGACAAAGAGAGCACAATTGAATAACTCCTGATCATGGTTTCATTAACGTCTCCCATGTATGAGGGTGACAATTTCATCCACTTCATTGGACAGTTCATCCTCTTTCCGCTTTCGGAGTTCCAGCTTCAGCCGTGCCAGGCGAATTCGGACGGACTGGCCGTTTCGACTCGTAAGATCATCTAATATGGTGATGGCCTGATCAAACTCACCCTTCGCCGCCAGCACATTGATGAGCCCCGAAAATGCGTCCATATTGCTGGAATCTTTTTCACTTAGTCCACGGTAGAACTCCTCCATTTCGCCAAACCTGCCCAGTTCAAAGAGGGCCTTTTCAAGTCTGCTGTAAATTTGTTTACCGGCACCAGCTGACTTGTCCGAAAATGTTTTCCACTGTTCCACCGCCTCATCAAGGTTTCCCTCATTCTCGGCTAGATTCCCGAGGTAGAGATATGCATCAGCAAAAGATTCGTCCGCTGATGTGGCCTTTTTATAAAGACCTTTTGCTTCCTGGAGCAAGCCGTCCTCTTCCCTGTCTCGCCCCTGCATCAGGATGTAATAGGCGTGTTTCCCGGGCATCTTTTCGCGGGTCACTTTTTCCAGACGCCGCAGATACTTCGAAGCCTTATCCCATTGCTTCTGCTTTTCACAAATGTCAATGAGATATTCGAGGGCCCACCGGTTTTTCCTGTCCAGTTTCAGGACACGGTTGGCATGCTCCTCAGCCCGGTCATACCGCCCAGATGCGGAATAATCCCTTGCCAAACTGGTGTAGATTTCCATCTTCATGGCCGCCGAGAGCCGTCTCCGGAAAGTGAGAGCTTGGTGTATCTTAATGGCCTGATCGGTCTGGGAACGTTCCCGGAAAATGTCTCCCAGTTTCAGGTAAGCTCGAACGTTCTCAGTATCTTCCCGAACAAGTTTCCGAAGCTTGGTGAAAGCGGCGTCAGTTTCGCCCCGAAGAAGACACTCCAGTGTTTCTGTATAAAGAGCGTGTGAATCTTTTTTCCGGCGGAAAAGTCTGCCCAGCAGATCCACTATTCTTCCTCGTCGTCAACCTCGTAAATCCCTTCATCAACAGCGATGTTCCTGAGGGAATTGATTTCATCTGACAGCTTCTTATTCTCGTTTCTCAACAGGCGTGTCTCAGCCTTGCTGGTCATGATCACTGATAGAGCAAGGGCGTAACCGATGAAAATTCCCACACCAACAGTCACAAGGATGACAAATGCAACAGGGACATTCTCAAATTTCCTCACAAGAAGATCAACGGCTACCGGGTCGGTATTCTTCATCAGGACAAGGAGCAGCCCCAGAAGCACAACAATACCTAAAAGAGCCTTAAATAATCGCATGAGATTCTTTACCTACTTGAATAATTTCACCGAACAGAGAGACGCCCTGGGCATCCACAATTTTGACATCAACCAGATCACGTATCTCGGCTGATTCTTTGGGAAAAATGACCCATTTGTTGTTGTCCGTCCGCCCGGCCCATTCGTTTGAAGACTTCTTGCTCTCCTTCTCAACCAGCACTTTCACCTTTTTCCCGATTTCCTTTCTGTTCCTGAAGAGGGTGTGTTTATACTGAAGGTCGACCAATTTTGCCAGTCGATCCTTTTTAACCTTTTCCGGGATTTGGTCACTGTATTCGGCCGCTTTGGTGCCGGGCCTTGAAGAATATTTGAACGTGAATGCAGAATCGAATTTTACTTTTTCCATGACAGCCAGCGTCTCGCCGAATTCTTCCTCCGTCTCACCAGGAAACCCTGCAATGATATCAGTAGATATGCCACAGCCGGGCAGGATGTTCCGGATTTGCTCCGATAGAGCGAGGAACTGTGCCTGGGTGTAAGTGCGGTTCATTCTTTTTAGGATTCTCTCGGCGCCGGCCTGAAGGGGAAGGTGGACTGAATTGCAGATGTTCGCGTGATCCCGCATGACGAAAAGCATATCGTCATCAATGTCTTGCGGGTGAGGCGATGTGAAGCGGATTCTCATCACGCCGGGGATCTGCGCAACAGCATCAAGAAGTTCTGGAAACCGGGCATCACCGTGCCGATAGGAGTTCACATTCTGACCGAGGAGTGTAATCTCCACAAAGCCCTGGTCCACCGTCTGCTGGACCTCTTCCACAACACTTTCCACAGTACAGCTCCTCTCCCGTCCCCGGGTGAACGGGACGATGCAAAATGTACAGAATTTGTCACATCCCCGCATAATGGAGACCCAGGCGTTGATCCCTTCCTGACGGGAAGGATAGAGATTTTCATACACTTCGAACCTGGAAAGGCGTGTGTCAACAACAGAAGCATTTGTCTCCTCATGGCGGCGCAGGAGTTCAGGAATTCGGCGGTATGAGTCGGGGCCCAGAACAAAATCTACATAGGGTTTATTTTCGAGGATGTTATCCTTCACATGCTGGGCCATGCAACCCATAATGCCGATAATCATCTCTGGGTTGTCGTTCTTCAGCTTTCTGAGTTTTCCCAGGCGGGAATGTATCTTGTCCTCAGCATGCTCCCGGATTGCACACGTATTGAGAAAAACAGCATTAGCACCGAACTCGGAATCTGACCGGGCAAAACCGCTCTTCTCCATCATGCTGGCCACCAGCTCAGAATCTGCCACATTCATCTGGCAGCCGTAGGTCTCAATGTAATAACGCTTCATTGAGGTAAAGTTACCCTCCCGTCTGAAAGAGAGTCAAGAATCTCGTTCTGCGAGATGACTCTTATTTTATCTGAGATTACGGGCTAAAAAATAGTGCTCGGGATCCTGGGGGGTCCCGAAATAGTGCACTTCGTAATGAAGGTGACTGGCGGTGGATCTTCCTGTATTCCCTACCTGGCCAATCAGGTCTCCCCGCTTGATCTCCTGACCGCGCTTCACCAGTATCTTGTGCAAATGGGCATAAAACGTATGATAACCGTGACTGTGATTGATTTTTATGGTGTTGCCATAATTACCCAGCTTACTGGCTGAGACAACCCTCCCATTTGCCGTGGCGTAGACGGGCATTCCCTTATTGGAAGAAATATCCAGCCCGTGGTGGAATCGCATCTCCCCGGAAAAAGGATCGTTTCTGTAACCCAGACCTGTATTCAAATACCCGCCCTCCAGTGGCCGGATGGACGGAATTGATGAGAGGCGCTGCGAATTATCCTTGATAGTATTGTAGATGGCTGTATAGCTCTCCTTCTCAAGACGGACCTTCCTGCGCAATTCGCTGATATTCATTTCAATATCCGATATCTTGGCATCAATGTCAGGAACCAGCGTCTCAAGATTTGAAGTTCGATTCATGGCAGATCCACCAACACCGACCCGGCGAATGTCCTGATCGATGAGAGGCAAATTGGCATAAGTTCTTAAAGCTTTATCTTTATCTTCCAGTTCGGCCATATCTTTCTGCATTAGATCCAAATTGGTTTGCAGATCTGTGAGAACGGCGACGAGAGACTGATTCTTCTCTCGCACCTCCCGGAGTTTCGCCTGGTAAAGAAACTGGGTCAGAAATTCCGTTGTAAAGAAAAGAATAGAAGCAAAAAGAATAATGGATAACAGAGATATGGCAATCACTGTTCCTTGTGAGAACGACCACTGGTGTACGTTTACGTCGCTGTCATCTCTGATAACAACAAAACGCATCCCACCGCTCGATGTCCCTTTTCGGCTAAATAAATGCATGATACTCGAGGTTGTAGTAGGGGAATTTTAGGAAATCAGGCTAATTTTCCAAAGAGAATCAGCCTAAGAATGCCCGAAGCAGATGTGCCCTGGTTGCGTGCTGAAGGCGTCGAATAGCCCTCTCTTTCAGCTGGCGAACCCTTTCCCGGGTTAGTTCCAAACTGTCGCCAATCTCTTCTAGAGTCAGGGGGCGGTCCATGTCAATCCCGAAATAGCATTCAATAATCATCGCCTCCCGATCCGGGATTGTTTTCAGCACCCGTTTGATCTCTTCGGTGAGCGAATCCTTCATAATCTGGGCCTCAGGACGGCTGTCATCCGATTGTAGGAGATCGCGCAATGATGTCTTTTCGTCACTCCCCACGGGCTGATCAGTAGAGAGGCTTCTGGTATTGAACTTCACAAGCTTTTCAGCTTCCTGTTTCGTTATCTCCATCACTTCAGCCAGCTCTTCCATCGTGGGCATTCTCTCCAGTGAATGCTCCAGCTCTTCGGACCGTCTTTTCATCTTAGTTACGGCATTGGCCACATTAGCCGGAAGATGCACCACTCTCCCCTTATCCGAAATAAATTGCAGGATGGACTGTCGTATCCACCAGACAGCGTAGGAGATAAACTTAAAACCCCGCGTTTCATCAAAGCGGTAAGCCGCCTTAATGAGACCGATATTGCCCTCATTGATGAGATCTTCCAGGGGAATCCCCGTCACGCGGTACTTATTCGCCACCGAAACCACAAACTTCAGATTGGCGTTAATAAGTTTGTTGAGAGCCTCTTTGTCCCCTTCCCTAACAAGCTTAGTAAGCCTGACCTCTTCCTCGGGCTCCAGGGGCTGGGTATTCTCTATTTCACTGAAATAAACTGCAAGGGCGTGACCGAGAGAATCACTTGTTTTCTTAGAAACCAAAGTTTAGACGGAAACCTGGACCGAAGCCGTCAAACTAGTCTGAAGATTCGGTAGTTCCCTCTTCCTCCTCACTTGAACTGTATTCATTCCTGATCTTTTCAAGGCTCTCTTCCTTTTGGGAGATTCTTTCCTTGAAATCCTTTGCCTCTTCTACCATCTTGAAAAACTTATCATTTCCTGTAAAGTTGGAGACGTTCTCTCCTTCCGTAGTGCCATAAACGTAACGGCCGAGACTGGCAAAGCATTTGTCCAGGTCTCGCTCCAGTTGATGAATTTCCAGCTTTACCTTGCCGACTTTGGTCAGCTCTTCGGTCTTGGTGGCGGCTACTTTACCCAGTTCCCCAGCTTTTTCAGCGGCTGCATTCCCAACCTCTTTAATATTCTTTTTGATATCATTCCAGATTGCCATGTTGTTTTCCTCCTGATTACGGATTAAGTGTTGGTATAATGTATAAACAAATTCTTTTTATTGCTTTCCCCATCGCTTATTCGCCCAGTAAGCGACATAAAAAAGTGCTGCTCCCCCGGCAAGTGCTTGGACTTCGAGTATGAGGTTTCTATCGCGTACACCGATATAGAGTCCTGAAAGTACTGAGATGAGAGCCATGATTTGCAACGATCGAAATAGCACATAACGCATATATTACTCCGTTCAGGATGGCAAGTTCCGCGAGATTACTTAGGCTCCAGAGAAGCGGTAAGTAATTTTTTCACCGCTTTGGGATCAGACTTGCCGCCGGTGGCCTTCATCACTTCGCCCATAAAAAAACCGACGAGCACCTTCTTGCCTTCTCTGTACTTGGCCAATTCATCAGGGTTGTCGGCTATCACCTGAGCCACCGCTTCACTGAGCGCACTTTCATCGGACACTTGAGCAAGACCCTCCTTTTCGATGATCTCAGCGGCTGCAAGGTCACTCTTCACCATTTTCCGCAAGATATCTTTTCCTGTTGTATTGTTAATGGTGCCACTCTTTACAGAATTCAACAGTCCGGCAAATTGATCAGGTGTAACGGAAAATGACGACACCGACATCCCCCCATCTTTGATGATACTAAGCACTTCCCCCAATATCCATTTGGCTGCCTCCACCGGCTTAGCTCCGGCTGAGACCGTCTCCTCAAAATAGCCAGCCAGCGATTTCTCAGAAGTAAGAATCAGTGCATCCTCCAGCCGGAGACCATACTGATTGACAAAACGCTCCTCTCTCTCATACGGCATTTCCACGAGCGATAAACGCACCGAATCCAGATCGCCATCACTCACAGAAAGAGGCACCAGGTCGGGATCGGGAAAATACCGGTAGTCATGGGCCTCTTCTTTAGTGCGCATCACTTCCGCCTTTTGCTCCGCCTCATTCCAAAGAAGTGTTACCTGTTCTACCTCTCCCCCGCCATCCAGCACCTGGGCCTGGCGCACAATTTCACTCGCCAGCCCCCGCTCTACACCGCGGAATGAATTCATATTTTTCATTTCAGTCTTTACACCAAATTCAATCTCCCCTTTGGGGCGGAGTGAAATATTGGCATCACATCTGAGATTCCCTTCTTCCATGTTGCAGTCACAAATATTCAGGTATTCAAGTATTTGTTTAAGTCGGGTTAGGTAAGCCCTTGCTTCACCTGGAGATCGAATAACGGGTTCAGACACGATTTCCACTAGAGGAACACCGCACCGGTTAAAGTCAACCTTAGTGCCGTTTCCCTTCTCGGCGTGGAGAGATTTGCCTGCATCCTCTTCAAGGTGGATCCGCGTAAGGGACATTTCCCGGATCTCCCCCTTCCATCGAACAGTCACTGTTCCACCCACACAGAGCGGTTCATCATACTGGGAAATCTGATACCCTTTTGTCAGGTCGGGATAGAAATAGTTCTTCCGGGCAAACCGGGAAAACTGTGTGATCTCACTGCCCAAAGCCAGACCGAGCCTCAAGGCGTAAGCCACAGCCTTTTCATTGGCTACCGGGAGGGCACCGGGAAGTCCAAGGCATGTGGGACAAGTATAACTGTTTGGAGAAGCGCCGTAGACGTTCCGGCAACCGCAAAACATTTTTGTCTGGGTGGAGAGTTGGGCATGGACCTCCAAACCTATGACCGGTTCCCAACGCTCCAGCACGGCGGAAAGATCGTTCATGACAAAAAGAATATATAAAGAGTTGAGCCCGTTGGGAAACTGTTCAGGCGAAAAATAACAGAGGGAAAACCGACCTTAATAAATCTCGAAGTCGTCCCTGTTGCCGTTTTCCATTCCCTGCCTGCTGAAACGGCTCCGGTCTTCCATCTTTCCAAAGCGATATTCCAGAGAGAGAGTAAAGGTCTGGCTAAAAAAGTCTCTGTTGGCCTCCTGGGACCAGTTGTCACCCCAAGTTTCGAAATGGAATCCTGTCAGGTTGAACGGGTCTCCCATCCGGACTGAAACATTCAGTTTCTCATCAAGGAACTTCTTTTTCAACGACACGGCAGAGAAAGACATGGACCCCATTCTGCCGATAGGAATGTCCCGTGCCGGCCTATAAAACATAAAGAACATCATTTCCGTCGTCGGGTTCATGTTCCAGGTTGTGTTAATACTGTACCTCTGACCCTTTGCAGTCCTGTTGTAATCTTCCCCGAAAATGTCTGTATTGATTTCATCCCAGTAGATACTTCCATTGAACATGAGCCTATATTTCATACCCAAAGAACCAATTAAAGTATATTCCAACCCTTTGCTTTCCTTTTCACTGATATTCTCATAGGTGGCAATGGACACACCCCTGTCTGTAACCTCTTTGTACCGCTCGATCTTGTCCTTGGTGTAACGGTAATAAGGACCCACGGTCACTGAAAAACCTCTTGAGAAACGGCCAATATTAATCTCGTAAGAGTCAATATACTCAGGTTTCAGGAAGGGATTTCCCGCCCGCATGTTTTGCATATCCTGACGGGTGGTAAAAGGGTTCAGCTGCCGGGAGCGAGGACGGTTTACCCGTTTGGAATAGCTGGCTTGAACTTGCAAAAGCTGAGGCGCACCGGCTGAGAGGGAAAGGCTGGGGAAAAAACTACTGTAGGGGTTTTCAAATTTTTCGCGGGTATTTATCAGTTCTGAGTTCATGGATACATTTTCATACCGACCCCCCAGAGTCATGCCCACAATACCTATAGTCGTGGTATACTGGACGTAGGCGGCGTTTATATTCTCGTCGTAGAGAAATTGATTGGTGTAGAGGCTGTCATCAACGAAGATATTGTTGCCATCATCAAAAATGTAGGCCAGTTGACTGTCGTCCCGCGTTCGCAACCTGCTGTTAAAACCGACTTCCAGGAGATTACCGTTTTCAAAAGGGTGAACATAATCAGTTTTAAGATCAAAGTTGGTATCCGCTCCCTCATTTCCATTTTTTGCCCCGTTTGGGTCCACAACCTCCTCAAAACCGGACTGAGGTGTTGTCCAGTATTCACTGGAGCCGTCACTCCCCCCTGAAGAGTAACGAACAAATGAAGTAAGCTTCTGTTTAGGGTTCTTGAATTTCTTGTCATAATTAAAGTTGATATCGTAACCACCCCTGTCACTGAGACCGTCCGTATCTCGGTAATATTCAGAATCAAAAAGACCGCTTTCTGAAGTAGTGGTCAGATTATTATTAATACCATCACCGCCGTTAAGGGTGGCAGAAAAGGCCACGGATTGCATGGGATCAATGAAATATTCAAACCCTGTTTTCAGAAAAAGGTTATCCCCGTTTCGGTCACCCTTGTTATCCTGGTCGAGTATATTGTTATAGGAATCAAACTGAAAAATTCGGTAAGAGTCACCTGAGAACTGACGGACACTTTGCCGAACGCCCACATTCGCAAAGGTATTGAGAGTGATGGTACGCCAGTTAACCTGGCCGGAAATATTTTTTCCACCCCTGGAATCAGCACTGGAATTCATATTACCGTTCAGACCGGCAAACTTGTTTTCTTTCAAAACAATGTTAATGATACCGGCCATCCCTTCCGGATCATACTTGGCACCTGGATTGGTCATCACTTCTACATCGGCAATGTTGGCAGCAGGAATGCTCCGCAAAAGCGATTTCACATCACCGCCGGCAATGGTGGACGGTTTTCCATCAATCATGAGGTTCACCTGGGAACTTCCCCGAAGGCTCACATTGTCATCCATATCCACTTCCACTCCGGGAACCTGGCGCAGAACATCAATGGCCGATCCTCCTGTTGAGAGGGTATTTTCTTCAGCGGAAAAGATCCGCTTCTGGGCGGTCTGGATAAACATGGGGCGTTCACCCATCACCTGAACCTCCCCCATCTCCAAAACTTTCTGCACCATTGGAATGGTCTCCAGGTCGTGAGTGGTCTTGTTATCTCCAAAGGGTAAAAAGGTAAGGGGACCCAGCTCTTTTTTTGTGTAACCGATATATTCTACTATAATCATATACCGACCCAGCGGAATTTCGGTAATGTGAAATTCACCTGTCTCCTTGGTGATGCCGCCTGTAACAATGGTTCCTCCCCGCTGGCTGACGACATAAACGGATGCATAAGGGACCGGAAGACCTGAGGCCGAATCCACAACTGTTCCATAAACGACACCTATTTTAGGTGCATCCTTCATCTGCTGGCGCTGCATACCTCGTCGACCATGGGGCTGAGCTGATAAAACTGTGAAACAGAGAAATGTTACTATGATAGTTATCCTACGCACTTGATTTCCTTTTCATATTATTGAGTTTATGAGGTAAATCATTATCTTTCTTTTACCACCGTGAAATTTAAGGTGTCGCTGTTGAAAGCGGCAAAGATTCCAAGACCCCCTTCGATATTGGAGAACGGTTCATTCAGATCTCTCGAATCCTGCCCGCTGGTTTCATAGAGCATGACATATTCTTCATTTACGCGGTAGAGTACCAACTCATGATCTCCATAATGTGTGACCACTGCGGAACTGAGAGTGTATCTTGACCAACGAAATGGTTGAGTGATGAACCGTTTGAAACGCGGAGGAAGCTGAAGATCGATAGGTTCAGGCTCTTCCTCCACATTATCGAATGTAATGTAATAATAGTTTCGTTCTTCGTTCTCCCAGGATATCTCAGTCCTGTTATCACCTGACATGATCCAGTTAATAAAATCTTGCCGACTGTTAATCTCAGGTACCGCCAGAGTATCAATGGTGAGACTTGCTTCTTGAGGCTTTGGTGGCACCACAGTGGTGCCCGTCATAACCTTCCCGGCCCAGACAAGCTCGATGTCAAATGTATCTCCCGCTTCAATAGTCAAATCTTCACCATTGTAGCTATAATATCCACTATCGCCTTCTGAGAGCACAAGATCATAACGTGAGCCATATTTGTACAAAGAAACTTCCGCTTCGTTGATAGGTTCAGCAGATTCAGACTCATCATCCAGCGCTAGTGTCGAGGTGATATTGATCTGATTGACGGGTTGGCCAGCGTAAATGTAGGCCCGTATCGCTGCAAGGTTTGCATCAGGAACGATGAGCACTTCATTATCACAGCCGGAAAAAATGATACCGGCAACAGCAATAAACATCATCCTGAACAGTGATCTCATAACACTCACCTATTTCATCGTCACTTTGAAAAAGAGCGTGGGCATAAAGCTGAGCAGCAAAACATCCGAGACGGTCACTGGCACGGTTTCGAGGTCGAATTCACGGTAACTCACGTTCTGGTTGTTATAAATATTGAATAGGGAGATTCCAAGATCCCAATTGAAATTCGGCGTCTCCAGATTCCTGTAGGCAGACAAATCGAGACGGTGATAATCAGGCAGGCGATAGCCATTCTTGTCACTCACATGATAATAGCTGAATTCGTCGCCATTCAGCAATGGAATATAGTATCGGCTCTCCGGCGACGTGTACGGAAGCCCTGAAGCATAAATGGTGGTTGCGGATAAATTCCATGCTCCCCTTTTATAAGTGACAATGAGCTTCAGTTCGTGGAGCTTATCGTGATCGGCCGGATAGGTTTCGTCATTCAGTGAGGGGAAATTGTAGAACACCTCAGCCAATGTGTAGCTGATCCATCCGTTGATAACACCCGCTTTTTTTTGAGCAAGCAACTCAACCCCTTGCGCTGCACCATCTCCAAAGAAAAAGAAATTGCCGTAGTCTGCATTCCGTGTATTTCGGCGAGAGAATTCCACGAGATTGTCCAGCGTCTTGTAGTATCCCTCCATTGAAAAAAGGTACATGGGGCTGTTGTATTGCAAGCCAAGAATGTAATGTTTAGAGAAACCGGGGCGGAAGTTTTCATCGGAGACGAGCCAGAAGTTGCTATTGCCTTGGAGAACATCCTCCACCCGGATGTTGTTCACAAATTGATGGTAGTGCCCCCAGGCTCCTTTCAGACGTATACGATCGCTAAGGTTCCAACCAAAAGAAAGTCTCGGCTCGATGTAGGGTTTGTCCGCATTAAACTCTACCGTATTGAAGGTAAATAGAGCCGACGGGTCAGCAAGATAGGTCGGTATGGCAACACGAATACCACCTGTGATGTCCATAGAACGGATAGGTTGCCATTTATCCTGAAGATAAAAATTCAGCAGGAACGATTCGGAGGTGATATCCGCCACCGTCACAGTATCGTAATAATCGATTTTGTACTGAGTATAAAGATCGGTGAAGCTGGTACCGAATTCTACTATATTTTTCTCTGTAGCGTTCCACGTATTGTCCCATCGAAAGGACATGTCAGCCACCTGATTCAGTTCGGCAAGATTAAACGGTGTCCCCACGCTGGCCTCGATGGAATAGAGGTTCCGGGTATAATCGCTGTTGAACAGCGATGTGGCCATCTGGAGTCCACTGTAAAAGCGGTCGCTCCAGCGGCGGGCCCACCTCATGCTGAGACCTCGATTCCCCCACTGGGTATTGCTGTCATCGGCGCGAGTCGCCGTAAGGGCATTCCCTCCCCCGAAGCCACCTTGTCCCTGTCCAGGTCGGCGGCGAACTCGAATACCCTCTATGCGCGTCTCTTTATCGAGATTGTCATGTCCCACATAAACGGATACATTGAACACATCTTTGTCATTAGGCGTGAATGTGAACTTTGAATTGATGTCATAAAAATTGAAGATGGGAATCACATTCGTCTGGAAAGCAGATGTGCCGTCCTGGTTGAACTGGCGTCGGTTTTGCATATACTGTGGTGTGTCATCGCCAAAAACAAACTTGTACATTTGATTATAGAACGGGCTCTGCAGGTAATCGGTGTAAGAGCGGCGAATGGAAATGAGCCATGTACCTTTCCAGAATGTGGGGGTTTCGTAGAGCATCTGGCCAGACAGCAGATTGGCCCCGAGGCCGAAGCGTTTCCGTTTCTTATCTCCACTCCTCCCGGTCAGTTCGATGACGCTGGAGAGCCGTCCGCCGTATTTGGCCGGAAAGCCCCCCTTCCACAATTGGACATCCTTAATGGCATCCGCGTTGAAGGCGCTGAACATACCAAAGAAGTGATCCACCTGATAGATTGACATTCCGTCAAGAAGAATCATATTCTGATCCGGAGTCCCCCCGCGTATATAGAGTCCTGAGGAACCGTCGCCACTCCCGCTGACCCCTGGAAGGAGCTGGAGAGAACGGAAGATATCCACTTCGCCGAGATTGGGGAGAAAGTTTAACTGCCTCGGGGCTACGGTGATCTTGCTCACTTCATCCGAACTTTTCATGATCTGATACTGATCGGCCACCACCTCAACAGCTTCCAGGTTGAGGGTGGAAATTTCAAGATCTATACGAAGTGGAGGTCGTTTTCCGGTACGATTCTGCACCACAAGATCTTTTGTTGTATATCCCATATAGGAAACGCTCAGGGTGCATTGCCCCGTCGGCACATTGACAATAACGAAGTAACCTTCTTCATTAGTGGTAGCGCCGCGATCCTTCTCTTTCACCACTACATTGGCAAATGGGAGCGCTTCACCGTTTGTAGCATCTACCACATAGCCCACGATGTCATTAACCTGTGTAATTTGCGCAGTGAGTGGGCCTTCCATGATAGAGATAACTAAAAGGATGCCCATTAAGATGAGATGATTCATTCTTGAGTAAATCATGACACTTTGAACGATTATTTCCTTAAATAATTGTCCCGGGCTTTACATCTTGTGAGTTCTGGAACACCGCGTTCCATTCTTTTCGGTAAACCTAAATTTTTGTTAATCGATTACACTCTTACCAGCGGTAAGGCTCGTTCCACCTCTTTTGTCGCTTCATATCTCTCTTCCAGTCGCCGGGTTTTCTAGGCGGCCCCATTTTCCTTCTTTCTTCCAATCCTCGGCGGAGCTCATCCTTGAACCACAGTTCAAAACCGTAGTACCCGGCCCGCTGCTTCGGGGTAAGAAATTCATCCAGGTCTTCAAAAAACTTCTGTTTTTTCTCTATTTTCTGTTGCTCCAGTTTGGACACTTTTTTGGTAATTCTTTCCAGTTCCTTATCGGTAACCTCTTTGTCCTCACCCATCATTTTTCTCATTTCACCAAGTAGTTCCCGCTGATCCGTACTAAGTTTTCTAAGCTCTTTCTCTAGAGCACTGTACCTCGGAAAAAATTTACTGGCCTGTTCTTCAGTCAGTGCCAGCCTTTCCGTAAGCTGCCACATTTTCATCATTTCCAGCCGACTGCCGCGGTGACGATCCTGAAGCGGTGTCAAGGGACTTCCAGGCCGGGGTTGGGCCGTCAGAAAACAACTGAGAGCTATAAATGCTATTATGGTTCTTTTCATGACCGTTCCTCCAGAGATATCTTTTCACCTGTTTCCAGGTAATCATATAATGAAAGGTCTTCAATAATTGACCAACCCGTACTTATTAATTCTGTACCACCAATGAGATAATCCATAGATGCCATAATGAATTCTTCATCATCAAAAACGGTGATAGAGTCCGGCTGACCGCTCAGATCAATAATTATCTCCGACATATCAGCATTGGCAAGGGTTGGATCGGCAGTCGGACTGGTGATGTAAAGTCCCACCCCTATAGCCAGTGCCACTACCAAACCGGAAATAGAATTCACAATGTTCTGTCGCCTGCGACCCCGTCGAATCATCTCGCCTTTCAGCTCAGCCAGGAAAGATTCGGTATCACCCGGTTCTTTTGAATGGCTTTTCAGGGAGTTGAGCCGCTTTTCAACGGACATTACTCGGTTTCTCCTAATGTTGACTTAAGTCGCTCAATGGCGTGGTGATAATTTACTTTGGCACTGTTTTCAGTCATGTTCAAAATGCCAGCCACCTCTTTGAAGGGAAGTTCCTGAAATATTCTCAATGTTAATACCATTTTTTGTTTCTGTGGCAAGCTGTTAATAGCATCCCACATCTCCGGGTCCAATTCACGTGGCTCCTTAGGATCATCAGCTGCCATAGCTTCCGGGTCGTGGCCAAATGAGAGAAACTGCCTCGTTTTTTCCTTTCTGTGGTGAGTGTTGGCCACATTAACAGCGATTCGGTAAAGCCATGTTGAAAACTGTGATTTGGCCTTGAATTTCCTGAGACTGTGGTAGGCGCGAATAAACGTCTCCTGGCAAAGGTCATCGGCGTCCATGCTGTTGCCGGCAAGGCGGACGAGTAAGTTGAGTGTTGTGGGGTAATGTTTTTTAACCAGCTCATCAAATGCTTGTTCTTCTCCATTTTGAAACCGTATTACAAGGTCGCCGTCCTTCATTTATCATTTGCTCATTTGACGGAGCAATTAGGTAAAAGGTTAAAAAGGAATTTCACCCATTTCCAATGGATAGTAAGAACAGTTATAATTAGGATCAGGTTTACAATAAAGAAAAAAGGACTGCCTAAAGCCACCTCTTCTGAGGAAAAAGAGGTTTTTCCGGACTACATAGTCCTCATCCCGTTAAGGGAAACTGGCAGACTCCGTATCCTTTGTCCAGTGAGAGCAAAGATTGCATTTGTAACAGCGGGAGCTGAAGGTGGTACGGCCGGTTCACCTGCCCCACCTGGCTCTTCATTGCTGTCTACCAGGTGAACATCTACCTTAGGCATTTCATGAATACCAAGGAGAGGATAGTTGTCAAAATTACTCTGGGTCACCTTCCCCTTTTTGATGGTGATTTCGCCATAGAGAGCGGCCGAGAGTCCATACACCACAGATCCGACAGTTTGTGATTCCACGATACCTGGATGGATCACCTGACCACAATCAAGAGCACAGGTGACACGGTGAATTTTCACTTGACTCTTTTCAATAGAGATTTCTGCAACCTGTGCACAGGCGCTCCCCTTATCTTCCACCACCGCTATGCCCCTTGCGAAGCCTTCGGGAAGTTTCCCGCCCCAGCCGGATTTTTCAGCGGCCAGTTCCAGAACATTTCGGAGTCTTGGCTGGTTTTTCAGCAGTTTTCTTCTGTATTCAAACGGATCTTTTCCGGCGGCAAAGGCGACTTCATCGATAAAACTTTCCGTAATAAATGTATTCTGTGAAGGACCTACCGAGCGCCAGTGACCGACGGGAACGGGTATATCGGATCTGCAATAGTCCACAAAGATATTGGAGATATCGTAGGGCAGGTTGGATGCACCGTTAACAGAAGAACGATCCAAGCTGTTGGGGCCTCCCCTTCTGCCGATGGGTGGTGCCACCACACGGTGATTCCAAGCTACAGGTTTTCCCGCTTTATCGAGTCCTGCTTCTAAAATATTGTAAGTGGCAGGCCGGTAGTAATCGTGCTGCATATCCTCTTCTCTTGTCCAGACGACCTGCACAGGAGCGTCGACCTTCATGGCTGTTTCAACGGCATCCTGGATAAAATCTGTTCTGCTTCTCCGGCCAAAGCCGCACCCCAACTGGGTCACGTGAACTGTGACCTGATCATTGGAAAAACCTGTGAGCTGGGCGGCCGTCCGCTGGGATCCCTGGGGATTCTGTGTGGGTGCCCACAGTTCACAACGACCCTGCTTTACATGGGCCGTGCAGTTCATGGGCTCCATAGTGGCGTGAGCCAGATAGGGTACCTCATAGACCGCTTCCAGATGACTGTCAACTTTCTTCATGGCCTTTTCTGTATTCCCGTCATTTCGGGCTACTACACCCCTTTTTTTGGCCAAGTCCCGGAAGCTTTTTGAAATGTCCTTTGTATCCATGGAAAAATTACCATTGTCCCATTTGATCTGGAGTGCCCTGGCACCCTTGAAGGCGGCCCATGTACTTTTGGCCACCACCGCCACACCCAGAGAGACTTGAAACACTTTCTTTACACCGGCGACTTTTATTGCTTCCCGATCATCAAAACTCTTTACGGAAGCGCCGAAAACCGGCGGATGAACGACGGTTGCATAAAGCATGTCTGGGAGCCGCACATCCAGTCCAAAAACAGTTTTCCCGCTCACCTTGTCCGGTGTATCTATCTGAGGTATGGATTTGCCGATGTACTTAAACTGGGAAGGGTCTTTCAGCTGTGGTTTCTTAGGAACCTTTAGCCCTGATGCATCGGCTGTCAGTTTACCGTAGGTCAGAGATCTATTTGATGCATCGTGATAAACGGAGCTGTTATCTGTCCGGCAGGATGCGGGGTCAACCCCCCATCGCTTTGCGGCGGCGGAGACAAGCATCTCCCGGACGGTGGCCCCTGTCTCCCGAAGTCGTATCCAGGCACCGCCTCTTACACTTCTGCTCCCAACAGTCATCATACCACCATATTTGTCAGGATGGGCATCGGCTTGAACTACTTCTACATTTTGCCAGTCCGCATCCAGTTCGTCGGCCACAATCATGGGCAAGGCTGTCTTGACTCCCTGGCCCATCTCTGACTTCGCCAAAGTAATGGTAACCTTATTATCCGGTGAAATTTTGATCCAGACGTTAGGTTCAAAACTGTCTACGGCTGCAGATTTGAAACGGGGTTTGCCAGGAAGGTAAACACCCATCATCAGCCCGGCACCGGCCGAAGAGGTCACTTTCAAAAAATCTCTTCTGGAAACTGAGGTGCTCATCTTATCTCACCTGCTGCCCTGTGGATAGCCTTCCGGATGCGCTGGTATGTTCCGCAGCGGCAAAGATTCATTTTCATTCCCACATCAATATCCTGATCGGAAGGATTGGGATTGCGTTCCAGTAAGGCGGCGGCGGCCATGACCTGTCCAGATTGACAATAGCCGCACTGGGGAACCTCTTCCGCAATCCACGCTTCCTGAATGAAATGAGTGACGTCAGGCGAAAGGCCTTCGATGGTGGTGATATCGTTTCCTTCGGCGTAATCGACAGTGGTCATGCATGAACGGGTGGACTCGCCATTCAAATGAACTGTACACGAACCGCACAGGCCCCGTCCACATCCAAACTTCGTTCCGGTCAGACCAAGCTCATCGCGAAGAACCCAGAGCAAGGGAGTATCTTCATCCACCGACACCTTCCGGTCCCGACCATTTATATTTAAAGTATACCGAGGCAAGAGTATATCCTCTGGCGGGAAATTATATCTCAACCGGTTGAATATCAATCTGAAAATTCATTATTGACATTCCTTCTACGGGGCTGTGTCTGTAACTTTTGCCGTGAGTAACCATCCAACCTCCCAGCAGCGTCAGGCCATAGAACACTCTCCTTCTCCTCTCATGATCATGGCCGGTGCAGGTACCGGTAAGACCTTTACACTGGTGAAGCGCATGGTGCATCTCATCGAGAATGAAAATATCGATCCATTCCATATTCTAATGATTACTTACACGGAACGGGCGGCGCGGGAACTGAAGGAGAAGGTGGTTTCTGAAGTTGGGCAGCCAGCTGAAAAGATGACAGTGGGAACCTTCCACAGTGTCTGCTACCAGACCGTTAAAGAATTCGGTAATGTTTCTCCAGCGCCTCGCTTGCTAGACGAGAGTGAAGCGATCTACATACTTTTAGATACATTTGACGATCTGGGCCCATTCGAGTCGACGGAATTTGCCCTGGAGCCTGAAAAAGCGGTGGTGAAAAGCTTCCTCCCGTTTTTCAGCCGGTGCCGGGACGAACTGCTGGACCCGGCAGCCATGCCAAATCCTCAAAATGAAACTGACACCGAGATAATGGCACAGATCAATGACCTGAGGCGAGTCTATGGCCACTACCAGGCGGTGAAGAGGAATCTAAATGCTGTGGATTACGGCGATATGATTCTCCAGGCACATGATCTGTTGATATCTGATGAGAAAGCCCTGAAAGCGTGCAGGGACCGCTTCCACCACATTATTGTGGACGAGTTCCAAGACAACAACTTTGCCCTGAACGAAATCGTTGGTCTCTTGGCCCAGAACAGACAGAGCGTCACCGTGGTAGGCGATGATGATCAGGTAATCTACAGCTTCCGCGGAGCATCCGCTTACAACATTAAAGCATTTGAAAAGAGTTACGGCTCCCACAAAGATTTCCTCGCCACGCCGTTAGAAACGAATTTCCGCTCCCACCAGCAAATCCTTGATCTTGCCAATGATATCATAAAACATAATGACGACAGACAGGCCAAGTTTCTCGAGTCTGAAGGCGGGCGTAAAGGACCTCGCCCTACACTCATCTGGGCAACCAAAATGGAGCAGCCAACAATCATCATTGAACTAATTTTTGATCTGCTGACAAAGGAATTTTCTTTTGAAGACATTGCTGTCCTTTGCAGAACACGCAATCAGGCCAAATCTCTAGCTGACAGTTTCTTGGGTGCCAACATTCCGACTCAGGCGGATTTTCGTCAATTCTTCGATATTCCTTCAATCAAGACTCTTGTGGCATGGTGCCAGGTGGTTGGTGAAGGCAAGCACAAAGAGACGGCTCTTTACAGGCTCCTTCGTGAAGCGTCCAATGATAAAACTGCTTATGAACTCTTTAGCCGTTTCGATATACGAGACTCGACACCCAGAATTCAGCTTTTGAACTCTCTTAACGGAAGTCTTCCACCTGAAGCAAAAGCACTCTTCAAACAAGTTGAAGAGCTGCAGCAGCTTTCCAAGAAAAAGAACGCCGGCGAGATGCTGTGGGAAATTTGCGAAAGAACGTCACTATTGCGACCTTTGGTTAAACGGCACCATTATGAGGACCAGATAGCTCTCATCAACACTGGGAATCTCTTGAAAAAAGCCCAGGAATTCAGCCGTGACAGAGAAAATGAGCGAGGACTGCACAGTTTCAATCTTTATCTAGAATCCATGATGACGGCCGGCAACTGGCGGGCTCACTTGCCCTCCTCAGAAAACAGTAATGCCGTCACCGTTCAGACCATTCACGGTGTGAAGGGGAGAGAATTCCCAGTTGTCTTTGTCCCATTCAACCGGTCCGGGAGTTTTCCTCTCGCTTTCAGGCGGGAAGCGCTGGTGAGCCGTCCGCCCGATGAGTGGGTCCAGTATGTTAAACACAGCATTCTCTCTGACCGGGATCACCACCTTCAAGAAGAACGCCGCCTTATGTACGTTGCTGTCACCAGAGCACAAGAAAGGCTTTTTCTGCTAGCGCCGTCGAAAGCAACCTCAGTTTTTGTTAAGGAGTTGGACAAATCATTGGTTCATGAAATCGACAGGGAGAATCCGGTGACAGAGGACGGGGTTTAAATGGCGTCAGACCTGAAAAAGAGGTACCAGGACAAGCTCCAGCGAGCAGTTGCTCAGAATGACTACACCAACGCTGAAAAGATGATCAAGGCACTGAACGTTCTCCACAAGCTTCAGGCTGGTGACACCATAGAGTGGGGCGATGAACCGTGGGAAACAGAGTTGCAGAATGAACTCAGTGACAGCTTTGTCCCCTCTCCAGCAGAGACCCTGTCACTCTCCGCAAGTACAGTTGAAACCTACCTGGAGTGCCCCCTGAAATACAGATTTAAACAGATAGACAAAATCCCCGAATCAGCTAGCCGGCCACAGCTCACATTCGGAAACATTATTCACAAGGTGCTGGAGCGCTTTCACGGTTCCGGAGGAGATTTAACCGAAAATCAAATTCTTCAGATTCTTGATGAAGAGTGGAAGAGTGGGGAATTTGCCTACATGCAACGTGAAGAAAAGCTGAAAGAACAGGCGGTGGAGATGCTGAAACGGTATGTCAAAAATACCAAACAGGAACCGCCAGATGTTCTGGATACGGAATTGAAATTTTCCTTCGACCTTGATGGCATCCGTATCGTTGGGATGATTGATCGTATAGACAATTCCTCAAACGGGAATAAGGTGGTCGACTACAAAACCAGCAAGCGATCTACACCGGCCAAGAACTCTGTCCAGCTCGGTATTTACAGCCTCTATCTCCAGCAAACTAAAGATGAAAAGCTGGCGGGCATCCCGGAAACGGCAACACTCTACTTTCTCCGCGATGAGGAACAGCCTGAGCACAGCCACACTTTCACGGAAAAGGAACTCGATGCCACACGGGAAAAGATTACCGATGTAGCCCGGGGCATCCGTGCCGGACGGTTTGAGCCTTGCAGCGGTTACCACTGTGACTGGTGTGATTACAAAAACCTCGCTTGCCCGGCGTGGGAATCATAGCTCACTTTTGTATATTGTTCTTTCAGATTTTCAACAAACAAGGGGTTAATCATGCGTAACAAAAACATCACCTTATTGTTCTTCCTTTCAATTTTTATAGTCTCACTCCATGGTGCTGAATTGCCCTCCATTCAAGAAAAAACGAAAGGGATGAAACCCTATGAAGGTTTCATGGACTTTTACTGGAATGATGCCACCGGTGAGATATTTATGAAGATCGACAAGTTCGATGAGGAACTTCTTTATATTAGATCGCTTTCAGCCGGTATCGGTTCCAACGATATCGGTCTGGACAGAGCACAACTGGGCGGAAGTCATCTGGTAGTGTTTGAGCTGATTGGTCCCAAAGTACTTATGGTGGAACAGAACTACGCCTTCCGGGCTATCTCGAAAGACCAGGCTGAAATAAATGCTGTGAAGGATGCCTTCGCTCGATCCACCCACTGGGGTTTTAAAGTTGAGGCGGAAAGCGGCAAAGCCGTGCTTGTAAACGCCACAAAATTTTTCCTTCGAGATGCCCATAATGTGGCCGGTAGACTGAAACAGTCGCGACAGGGAAGCTACAAAATAGATGAATCCCGCTCTGCTTTTTATCTACCTGGAACAGAGAACTTCCCAAAAAATTCTGAATTCGAGGTGACTCTCACTTTTGTGGGAACACCCGAAGGGCGTTACATCCGAGATGTCTCCCCTACAGCCTCGGCTGTCACGGTCCGGCAACACCATGCATTTGTTGAACTTCCTGAAGTAGGATATGAAACACGGAAGTTTGATCCCCGTGCCGGCATGAATGGTCTGACCTACATGGACTACGCCACACCATTGGATGAGCGCATTGTAAAGAAAGTGATTAGCCGTCACCGACTCAATCGAAAGAATCCCTCCGGTCGGCGCGGTGAACCGGTGGAACCCATTGTTTACTACATCGATCCAGGCATGCCGGAACCTGTCCGCTCTGCCGCTTTCGACGGCGCCAAGTGGTGGAACCAGGCCTTCGATGCGGCGGGGTATAAAGATGGGTTTGTGGTCAAATTGCTTCCTGAAGATGTCAGCCCCATGGATATTCGCTACAACGTCGTAAACTGGGTCCACCGGGCAACGAGAGGATGGTCCTATGGCAGTTCTGTCCGCGATCCCCGGACGGGAGAGATTTTAAAGGGTCACGTAGTATTGGGTTCCCTCAGGCTAAGGCAGGATTACCTCATTGCCGAGGGTCTCATGGCACCCTACGAAGATGGGACAAAAGTCCCCAATGACATAAGAGAATTGGCTCTGGCCCGTCTTCGCCAGCTTGTAGCCCATGAAATTGGTCACACTTTAGGACTTCCTCACAACTACATCTCAAGTACTCAGGACCGAGCTTCAGTCATGGACTATCCGCATCCCATGATGAAAATACGCAGCAACGGCACTCTAGACTGGTCCCGTGCCTACGATACGGATATTGGTGAATGGGATAAGGTGGCTGTGGAGTACGCTTACAGGGATTTTCCTAAAGGAACCAATGAAAACAGCGAACTGGAAAAAGTTTTAAGTAATGCCTGGAATCGAGGCCTCTGGTTCATCACAGATCAGGACGCCCGGCCGCAGGGAAGCGCCCACCCCCAGGCACACCTTTGGGATAACGGTGAAAATGCTGTTGATCAGCTGAACCACCTCATGAAGGTGAGAGGCATCGCCCTGTCCAACTTTGGTGAAGCCAATATTAGAGAGGGAGCACCCTACTCATCTCTGGAAGAGGTATTGGTACCTCTTTACCTACATCACCGCTATCAGCTAGAGGCCGCCTCGAAAGTGGTGGGTGGTCTGGAATTTCGTTACGCTGTCCGCGGAGACGGCCAGCCAGTGGTAAAGATTGTAGATCCAAAAGAACAGCGGAGAGCTCTGGATGCCCTCATGAATACAGTGACACCTAAGGCACTGGCCATTCCGGCAGATGTGCTTAATCTAATCCCCCCCAGAGCTTTCGGTTACCCGCGAACAAGGGAAACATTCAATGTTCACACTGGTGTCGCTTTCGACGCCCTTGCGGCAGCGGAAACAGCGGCCGGGTTAACCATGCGGATGGTCCTTCATCACGAAAGAGCAGCCAGGCTTGTGGAATACCACGCCAGAGATTCGAAAAATCCGGGGCTTGATGAAGTGATTAACACCGTTTTAAAAAACACCTGGTATGCCAACCGTGAAAACGGTCTTGACGGTGAGATCCAGAAAGAAGTAGACATGGTAACCCTGCATTACCTCATGGCGCTGGCCAACCACGGTTCAGCCTCTCACCAGGTAAAGGCCGTGGCTATGATGAAAATTAGTGAATTGAGTGAATGGCTCAATAGTCAGAAGAGGAGAGAACGGGACGAAGGCCTAAAAGCCCATTACGGCTATGCCACCCATCTCATTCAGCAGTTTATTGACGACCCGTCTTCAGTCACTGTGCCAGAGCCGGTGGATCCACCGGCAGGTTCACCCATCGGCATGGGCAGCGATGACTGGTGCGGCTGGAGCGGTAACTAAAGAGAACCCTGCCTAATACTTCGCCGGTATGTCCTTACCCGGGGTCGTTTTCTTGATGAATATCCGAATATCTTCATTTGATGTTTCAAGGTCTTCCCGGCGTAGATACATCATGTGTCCACTACGGTATCCCTTAAAGCTAAGACGAGCCTTCATCCTGCCGCTGGGATCCAGCCTCCACATAGTATACTTAGCATCAAAGTACCGGGTGGCACCGTCATAGTAGCCTGACTGGATCATAGTGTGTAGATAAGGGTTCTGTGCCATAGCTTGCCTCAGATTCTCACCCGTCTTATCGTCATCCCAGTCCCACGGATGGACGGAACCAAACATGTTATACTTCACATCTGTCTCAAATTGCAGGACGTTCTTGTAATAATAGTTGATGGCGGGAGTAAAGGAGTGGAGCCAGGAAGTGAGTTCTGAGTTGAAATCGGGGCTATCCCCGGCATCCGTCTTATCGATCCCCTTATATCGAGAATCGAGCCTTCCCACTGTGTACCCTTCCTCCCTCAACAGTTCTTTCCAAAAAAAGGAGGTAGGAACATCCAGGTTGTATTGGAGAATCACTTTTTCTGAAATTCCGGAATAGCGGGCCATCTTCCTGGCCGCTTCTTCCCTTTCACCTTCTGATACAAAGCCACCTTTTGTAATGACAGCTATCAGTTCGTTGACAGCATAGTTTTCCACTTCAGGAAGAATTTCAGCCAGATCCAGTTGTTGCAAGTCGGGAGGTAATTTCTTGTGGTACCACGCAGCGGCTGTAAAGTAGGGAACCCTGAGTGCAGCACCTATAGGTCCGCTCCTTCCAATGGAGCCGTCAATACCCAGTCCAGTTGGGGAGACCAGTATGACTCCGTTCAAATACATCCACTGGCGGCCCTGCAGCGCCAACGAAAGCCCGGAAACCCTGGTGGTACCGTAGCTCTCCCCAATGAGATACTTGGGTGACTCCCACCTATTGTGTCGTTGGACAAAAGTATTAATCCATTCCGACAGATACTTAATGTCAGAATTCACACCAAAGAATTTCTCTCTTTTCACTTCTTCATCCATAATTCTCGAGTATCCCGTATTCACAGGATTGACGTAGACAATATCTGCAACGTCCAGGATAGAATAGGGGTTCTGCCTTACACCGTATGGCTGAATAGGGTAACCTTCGTCATCAATTTTCAGTATAATGGGCCCTGTATAAGCCAGATGCATCCAGACTGAACCGGAGCCGGGGCCGCCATTAAATGAGATCATGAGGGGCCGTGAGGCTCGATTTTTTACATTGGATCGTTCGTAGTAAGTGAAATGGCAGTAAGCGATAGGTTTACCATTCTCGTCCCAAACGGGCTGTGTACCAGTGGTTGCTTTATAGTTAAAACGATCACCTTTCACTGTGATACTGTGTGAGGAAACAATTGCTGTGTCGGGTGGCAGGGAGCGGTCACTTCCAAAAACAGTCGAAACGGCGATAAGTAATGTTAATGACATCAAACCCTTTTTCATGGTATCATCCTTTCCTATTCTGGTTAGAATTAAAACTGTCCACTTTCCGGTAAGCCTCAATTACATCCATCTCTCCCGCTTTCCCTGGTTTGGAATTACCGTGCTCCATCCCCAAGACACCCTTAAACCCCTTGCTGTGAATGTGACTGAAAACATTGAGGTAATTGATCTCTCCTGTGGTTGGCTCTTTTCGCCCAGGATTATCACCGATCTGGAAATAAGCGATCTCACTCCAAGACTTGTCAAAATTGGGGATGAGATTTCCTTCAGTAATCTGCTGATGGTAAATATCGAACAGGATCTTACATGATGGAGAGTCCACCGCTCGGCAAATCTCATAGGCCTGGGGAATCTCGGTGAGGAACTGGCCCGCATGGTTAGCCCACCAGTTCAGTGGTTCTAGCACCATGACTAGACCGTGAGGCTCAAGTACATCGCTGGCTCTCCGAAGGGCTTCAACCACATTGGCTGTCTGATAAGCCATTTCCAGACCCAAGTCCAGATAGCCGGGGACCACGGTCATCCACTTGGCGTTCACCCGCTTGGCCACTTCCACCGAATCCTTCACATTCTGAACAAACTCATCCTGAAGGGCCTTGTCGCCGTTGGCAAGGTTCGGCTCTCGCCAGTAGATTTTGTGTGCCACGAAAACACCCATGGTCATGCCGAGGCGACTCATCTTCTTGGCAATACTATTCTGATCTGACCGTGACCGATCCTTCATCCCGTTATCTTCCATGGAGCGGAATCCTTGGTCATACATGAACTGGATTTGATCAAGCAAATCATTCCCGGCATTCTCTTTGAACATACCGAAATGTGGAGCGTAGTTAAGATTGAAGGTTTCCCCCTTTTTTTGTACATCGTTGTTCGACTTGGCCAAAGATACGGTGCCGGTAATGGGTAGTACAGCCGTGACTGCCCCTTTTTTTATGAATTCTCTTCGCTTCATCTTTTTTCCTCTTTTCAGATGAATCTGGTTTTCCCGGGAACAGGCACGGGGTAGTTCCCGTTCTCATCGGGCAGGACTGGGGCTGTATCGTTAAAGGAGTGAAGTTCAGGCACCAGCTTGTGATCTGATGCCATCGCCTCCTCCCAAGTAATTAACTGTCCGGAATAGGTAGCCATGCGACCAAGGATAGCAGTCATAGTGCTGTGGGCACCCCTCTCTACATCATTGTACTTGTACTTTCCAGCTTTGATAGCGGCAAAAATCTCATTGTGTTCCTGCTGATATGGGTCAATATCATTTTCACCCTTGTGGTCATATATCTCTCTACCTGCGCTGGAAACCATTCGACCAAAGTTCCCACTATGGACATGAACGTTCCCCTTTGTACCCTGAAATACTTCCTCAACCCTGTTCATACACCCTCTCTGGTGCCGGCACTGGCTGGCGATGACCTGTCCTTCAGGATAAGTAAATTCCACGAAATGGTGGTCGAAGATGTGGCCGTGATCGGGACCCTTCCTTACTTCTCGTCCACCCATTCCCTGAGCAGAAACAGGGGTAGCACCAATGAACCAGTTGGCCACATCGATGTTGTGGATATGCTGTTCTACAATGTGGTCACCACAAACCCAGTTGAAGTAGTACCAGTTCCGCATCTGATATTCCAGTTCGGTCTGCTCAGGTTTCCTAGGTCTCACCCACACTCCACCGCTGTTCCAGTAGACTTGGCCCGAGATAATTTCTCCAATCCTGTTTCTGTCTAACAGTTTTTTCACTTTCCTGTAGTTTCTCTGGTAGTGACGCTGGAGTCCGACAATAACATTCAGTTTTTTTGCGGAAGCCTTTTTCCCTGCCTCAAGAACTTTTTTAATACCCGCCACATCAGTTGCCACAGGCTTTTCCATGAAAATCTGTTTGTTGTTGTCCACAGCATACTCAAAATGCAGCGGCCTGAATCCGGGTGGCGTAGTGAGGATGACCACATCAGCCATATCAATAGCTTTCTTATAGCCGTCGAAACCGATAAAGGTGGTCTCCGGACTCGCTTTCACCTTGTCGGAATCGCCAAATCTTTCAATAAGATTTTTGTAACAGCTTTGGGCCTGGTCTTCAAACACATCGGCCATAGCCACGAGACGAACGTTCTCATCCGCCAGGATGGCCTGGGCAGCCGCACCTGTACCCCGGCCTCCACAACCTACTAAAGCCACTTTAATCTCACCTTCGTGAGAAACCTGTTTCCGTGTTGATGCCGGCAATCGGTTCATAAGAATACCGGCGGCAGCTATTTTGGCTGACTGTTTCATGAATTTTCGTCTATTTATCTGGCTTATTTTGTGATCTTTATTCATTTCTCAATATTCCTTTTTAGGCTTGATCCAATATTTTTCCATTTGATCTCTGAAAGGTACGGATTTTGGTCTTACTATACGAAAACCTATATAAGGAGCATCCGTATGCCACCATAGGCTTTTAGGTGATTGTGGGTCCTGCTTTTTCCACGCCTTTCTTGAAAATCCCCTTGCAGCAGATCGGAGCCTTTCCGGTT
Organism: Candidatus Neomarinimicrobiota bacterium; assembly: GCA_012964825.1. Taxonomy (NCBI): domain Bacteria; kingdom Pseudomonadati; phylum Fidelibacterota; species Fidelibacterota bacterium. Next base: position 17,812 of record DTTI01000018.1, on the reverse strand, counting down.
GATCTTTGAATGAACCACCCCGAACCACTCGGGGGTAAAGTTCGGTTCCCCGGAGAAAGGTCTTGGTGGATGAATATCCCGCCGGGTTATAGTGATCCAGAACCCATTCCGCCACATTCCCGTGCATATCGAACAGGCCGAAGTTGTTTGGTTTTTTGAGTCCACTCCTGTGGTACTTATTCTCACTGTTTCCTTCGTACCATGCTACATCATCCAGGAAAAGATCATCCATGGTAAATGAATAAACACCTTGCGCCCCTGCTCGGCAAGCATACTCCCATTCGGCTTCCGTCGGGAGACGGTAAAAATAACCTGTTTTGGCTGTGAGCCATTTGCAGAACTGGGAAGCAGCATATTGAGTAATATTAACCACCGGGTAGCCCGGCCTGTTAATATTGACGTAAGGCATGGTAGCACCGGAAATACCATCTATCGCCAAGTCAACATTCCCTTTGGATTGAAGAATATTGTCAATCTCCCGGTAGAGAAAAAGCTCATAGACGTCCCATGAAATTTCCATTTTGCTCATCCATAAGTCATGGACTTCCACGTTTTGGATGGGGCCCTCATCGCTGCCCCTGCCCGGTTCATCCGGTTGGCTGCCCATTTGGTAAGCGCCGCCCTTTATCGGCACCAGGTTAATGGAAAAATCAGAACCGCCAATAGTCTGAGAGTAGGGTCGGAACGAATCAGGTGAAAACTGGGGAGCAGTGAGAAGAAAAAAAATGGTGAGAAGAAAAAAAGATCTCAATAGTGCTCCGGAGAGAATACTTTAAATGTCTTCTTTTCCTTTGGATTCCTCCTCAATAAGGGAACTTCCGTCCTGGCCCAGTTTAAGGTTCTGTATCCTTGTTAATGGCCGCTCCAGCTGGCGAGTCCGAGTGGTAGTCAGATTTTCGAACTCTTTCTTGGCATCATCAATACGGCGACCCATCTTTTCCATGACCTCAACATATTTCCGCCACTGTTTTTCGAATTCGTTTATCAGTGTCAACACTTCACCTACCGCCTTTTCAACGGCAAAACTTTCTACCGCCTGATGAATGAGAGAAAGGACGGCATAGAGAGTGATAGGTGAGCAAAGAATGATCCGATTGCTGAGGGCAAAGTCCAGCAGTTCAGGGTCATTTTTGTGAAGAAAGGAATAGATGGACTCATTTGGGATAAAGACAAGAACGTAGTCCACCGTCCCTGCCTCCGGATCAACATACCCCCTGCTGGCCACATCCTTTACATGCCCTTTCACATCTTTCAAGAACGCCTTCTTTTCATTCTCACGTTCTGATTCACTATCAGCTGAGACGTATCGTTCGTAATGGGCCAAAGGAAATTTGACATCCATGTTCAGTTTTTTGTCTTTGGGAAGATTGAATGTATAATCCGGCCTCTCTCCGGACTCCACAGACTTTTGTGAAACGTAATTCACATTCTCCACAAGGCCCATAAGATCCAGGATGTCCTTTACCATCCGCTCGCCCCATTGCCCTCTCGCCTGTGAACTGGAGAGAACATTCCTAAGATCTTCCGTTGTTGAGCGAAGTTTCCCTGTCTCTTTCTGGCTTTCACCCAGTTGAGTAACCAAAACTGTGGATTGTTTTTTCAACTCCTCCAAAGTTTTTGAGACTGTCTCAAGATTACTATCTATAAGCTTCTTTTTTCCCTCTAATGTCGCCTCACTCTTTTCCAACTGATTTTTCACTGTTTCTGAAGCAAGCACATTGAACTTTTCAAGTGCCTCGAGTGAAAGGGAAGAAAAGGCGTTTTTCATCTCTTCAGCGGACGTTTGCCCGCCTTTGTTCATCTGGGATGTGACCAGCAAAACAACCACACCGCCTGCGAGAAGGCCGAGGATCAAACCGACAAGTAATGTGAAATCCACGCAGCAAAATAAGAACTGATGTGTGATTTGCCGATGGATAATTCATGGGAAGACCACCAAGTCACGAAGGAATTCTATTCTTGAAAAACTGCGTGTCTTGGTGTTAAATCCCCCTTCTCAGTCTCTTTTCTCTTCGAACTTTATCATGTACTTTCATTCATGCTCCCTATCATTTCTCCCTTTCCCAACGAATGGATAACATTTGTCGTTTTCCTCTTGGGGATCTTTGGACTTATCGGCCTGAGCGAATTGGCACGAACTAAACTCAACTGGACACCTGAAGCGAGCAGGAAATTTGTCCACGTTCTGGTAGGAATGATTGTCCTTATGTCTCCTTTCCTTTTCATCAATAACGGACCGCCGGTAGCCCTTGCGATCATATTTATTGCGGTAAACCTGGTGGCTGTCAACTCGGAAAAGTTGGAAGGTATGCACGCCACAAAAAGAAAGTCCTATGGCACCGTCTATTTCCCACTGGCCTATCTCATCCTCTGCCTCTTCTGGTGGGACCGTCAGATTACATTTCAGGTGGCCCTCCTGCTCCTCACCTTTGCTGACACTGCAGCAACTTTTGCAGGAGAATGGGTGCGAAATCCCGAAACGTACCGACCGTGGCGGGATGAGAAGACCATTCAAGGAAACATTACCATGGCCTTGACTTCAGCCCTCTTGACGGGAATCGGAACAATAGTCTTCCGGAACTTAGCAGGGCTGGAGCCGATGCAACTGCAGGAGCTGGTTCCTGTATCGTTACTGGTAGCAGCCTTAGCCACTATTGCGGAAGCGGTCTCAAAAGAGGGGTCGGACAACTTGTCGGTTCCAATCCTTGCTGCTGTGGGATACGACCTCTTTTTTTATAGCCTTCAGCATAACACAATGATGTCCCTGTTGCTCTGGATTCTTTTATCATTTGCCTTGGCACAGGGAGCCTTTAGTCTGCGGGCTCTCAGTCGCGACGGTGCCATGGGTGCTTTCATTCTCGGGATGTTTATCTTTGGGATTGGCGGCTGGAAATTTGTCATACCGCTTGTTTTATTCTTTGTGGTCTCCTCTTTACTTTCAAAGATTGCAAAGAAATCGAAAGAAGAGCGCCGACTATCTTTCGGTAAAGGGTCCCAGCGGGACGTTGTACAGGTCTATGCCAACGGGGGTATCCCGCTTCTGATCACCATCTGGTGGTTCTACGAACCGTCGGACATTCTCTACTTCAGCTATCTGGCCAGTGTGGCAGCGGCAACAGCTGATACCTGGGCTACGGAGATCGGTTTCTTCTCAAGAGCGAAACCAAGAGACAGTGTTACTTTCAGAAAATTAGAGTCGGGTACATCAGGGGGCATTACACTTCTTGGATCTGCTGGAGCACTTTTGGGCGCCGCCGCCATAGCAGCCTCGGCCTGGTTCTTTATCAAAGATTTGGAGGTGATAACTTTTGTGGTGGTGGCCGGTTTTACGGGGAGCCTGTTTGATTCCGTTCTAGGCGCTACCATTCAGGCGTCATACTCATGTAGTGGCTGCAATAAAAGAGTTGATGTGGCCCCACACTGTAACGGAGAGGCTACCCTCATGTCAGGGTCCAGGTTCATCAATAACGACACGGTGAACCTGTTCTGCACCCTGGCTGGGGGAGTTATTATTCTGTTGATAGGTTAGGCTCGGTCTCTCGTATCTCCTCTATCCAGTCTACGATTCTTTCAACTGAAAATAGGCTAACCTTGTAAATACGAGAGCTCGCTCTGGAAACCGCATAACGGTCATTGTCTTCATCTGAGTTACCAATACTGTAACCCGTTGATAAACCTGTGGTGTCTGTCATGACAACTTCCAGAAAGGGGTTTTTAAGACCGTAAACTGACCAATTTTTACTCTTTTCAGAAACCAGTTCCGCCGCCGTAACACCGCTGATGGCTGAGAACAGACGGTTCATGTCCGATTGCTCCAGCTTGATGGTGGTATCACCGGAAACGAACCACCCCAGCGTATCCTGAGGAGCCAGGGTAATCTGGTAGGCGCCAGAGATCCGGATCTCGTTTAGGGCATCTTCATCGTACTTTGCCAGCTTCTTGTCCTGAAAATAAAAGGGATCGCGAGCTATATTGTTCTTGTTTGATTCTCGGATAACAAAAACAGGTGACCTTCCTGATTCATAAGCATAAAAGTCAGTGTCGTCCCCGTCTTCCACCACTTTACCAACGACCAGTTCTTTGGTGGCCATTTCTTCACCGAGACTGAGTGTCAGCTTTGCCTCCGGCTTGTCAAAACCATACTGTGATGGATCGTCAAACTCCTCTGACACAAACTCTTTTGCAGAATAATTCACAAGGGAATTGAGATAGCTGTTGACACGGCTCACCTCTACTGGCAAAGCGGGAGAGGTCATAGTCCACTCCTCACCTGATTTTTCAATGATGATAGTATCCGCTTCAGTTACCAGCTCGATCCTGTTCACCTCATCCTTATCATAGTGTGCTATCTTTTTGTCCCTAAGGTTGAAGAGTGTCTTATCTGCTTGTGTTTTCAGATTGTTGGATGTGATAAAGACACTGTTCGAATCGCGGAAAGCAACGAAAAGGTCGCCACGGGTAGCTGCTTCGTCGCCGATAAGAAGTTCTACTTTATTGCCGTCTATTGATTCTATGATCACTTCCGCATAGGCCGGCTCTAGGCCGAAGTTTTTTAGCTTCTCAGGAGTTGTATCGAACCGGCGCTCAATGTTGGCGTTAGCAAACGCCGAGTAGTTTCCGTTGACGGTCGATTCCTCAACATTAGTTCGAACCGGCTCGGTAATTTCCCAGCCATCGCCTATACGCTCATATTTGATGATTTCACCTTCTTCCTGGATCAAAGTAACTGACTGAATATCTTCACGCTTTATCTTTAAGAGTGACGCCTCGAACTGGTCGTCCTGCTCCCTCTGTTTGCTTCCTTCTATCTCATAAAAGTAAACAAAGGTGCCCAGTACGCCAGCGATACTGGCAAGTATTAGAATTTTTTTCATCTATCTGAGAGCCTCAGGAACGTTTTATATAGATGTGGATACCCATCCTCACTGCCGCAATGGGGAGCAGGATGATAAGGAAAAAGAGAGTCAGCTTCTGCTGACGCATGGTCATGGTGAGAGATCGGTTTTCAGGTTCTTTTGGCCGGACAGAGATAAGGTCCTCCTCTTCAGCAAGCCAGCTCACAATATTCAGGAAAAAATCCATATTCCCTGGTGCCTGGCCCACATACACATCTGAAGCAAAATCAGAGTCCCCCACAACTACCAAGCGAGTTTTAACAGAGTCGTCTTTTTCCACTGCCATGGCCAATGTAGTAGGCCCTTCTGAATCTCCCTCATTCTGTTCCGCTTTCTTTTCTTTGTACAAACGATCCAAATCCATTTCACCCCAACTGTTTGAACTTGTATAGACAAGATCTGTCACTACCATATCGAAATTATCCTCATCCGCGACACTTAGGGACTGTGCTTGAATGAAGGTAGTGGCATAGCGGAAATTCTTAGTGATCATATGATCTCCGTACTCAGCGGATGAAGGGGCTGCACTGACACTGCTCTGCCTGTTCAATCCTGAAGCGGTGAGAACAAAACTCGAGTGAGACTCAAGAACTAAATCTCTGTTAAGCTTTACATTCCAGTCATTCATCAAATCTTCCAGGCCGCTTTCTGATTCAGGATCCAGCATGGCAAGGACGTTCCCGCCGCTGGAAAGAAAATTGCCTAGTGCTTCCACCTCATTGACGGCCAGCGGCTTTAAAGGTCCGGCCACAATCAACACATCTGCATCTTCCGGAACACTATTTTCCTGGAAAAGGTTCAGAACATCCACCTGAAAATGCTGTTTTTCCAGCTCGTTCTTCACTAACTCTGAACTGGCCATTCCAGGCTCATCTGGGAAAATATCCTTTTCACCGTGGCCCTGAATAAAATAAACCTTACGACTCTCATCCCGGGTCACTTTAATGAGGGCGTTTGTGATGTCTTCTTCTCCCGTACTGTTAATCTCCTCATCCTTCAGTTCCGTTTTCAAAACAACAGTAGGGAGGTCAAGATACCGCTTGTCAGGACCGAAGAATTCCCGTACTCGTTCAGGCTCCTTGATAGGATCAATTATCTCATAATTGAATTTCCCTGAGTAGTGGGTATACTCCACCATACGGTCTTCCATTTGGCGGATTTCTGCATCACTAACAAATGCCGCCAGTGTCACTTCTCTATCCAGATTCCGGAGTATGCTGACAGTCTGTTCTGATAAAGAAAACTCCCGCTGTGAAGTGGTATCCACCCGCCAGGAATGACGGATTGTTAGGTAGTCTAGCAACCCAACTATCACCAGAACTAGAACAATGATAACAAATGTATTGGCACCAATTTGGGTTCGGCGGGATTTGACGGTGCTAAACACTTTCCGATAGTTGGTAGCCAAAGGGAAAAGCAGTAACAATCCACCCAAACCAATAAGGATCCACGCAACCCAGTCAAATTTCACAATAGATACACCGTAAAGCCACCCCAGAAATAAAATTCCGAGTCCGTCATATGTTGCGCCGCGCCAAAGTTTTAAATCTTTCATTACGCCCTCCACCTCAAGCTTTCAATGGATTGATGTGCAAGGAACAGTGTAATACCACAAAGAGAGAGGTAATACATGAGATGTCCCGTATCGAAGATCCCTTTAGCGAAATCGTCAAAATGTTCAACAATAGAAAGATACTGGAAAAAGCCACCCATTGCCCCCGATGAAAAATTGGCAAACCATCCCACAAGCCAAAGAAAAAGCAGCGCCACAAACGTCCCCATAGCTGAAATAATCTGGTTTTCAGTCATGGACGAAATCCAAACACCGATACCCACCGACGCAGCCCCCATACCAAGGATGCCGATGTACGAAATAGCAACAGGCATCACATCGGGATCTCCAAAGAAGACGATCACAAGCGGATAAACCCATGTCAAGAGAACCATGATGACATAAAGGGAAAAGGCAGCAAGGAACTTCCCGATAACAATCTCAGCCGTGGTCACTGGTGATGTCAAAAGAAGTTCCAGCGTCCCGGTCTTTTTGTCATCAGAGAAACTTCTCATTGTGATCATGGGCACCACAAAAAGCGTAATGACACTGATGTTTGAAAAAAGAGGCCGGATGATCATATGGTTCACATTTACTGGAGGTGCCGGCTGACGCATCCTGGCCGCCTGCCACTGAAGGTTTGCCGAGTATTGAAGGAATGAGGACAACAGCAAATAAAAGAAAACGCCCGTCAGTACCAGAAATAGGCCAATGACCACATAGGCAATGGGCGAAGAAAAATATGACCGGAATTCCCTGTTAAATATGGTGATTACATTTTTCATGCTTTCATCTCCTCAGAACCAGACATCATATGAATGAACACATCCTCTAAAGTTGACTCTTCCACTTTCATTTCCAGCAAACTCCATCCTTTTTCTATAATAACACTCGACAGTAATTTTCTTACATGAAATTTGAAGTCACACTCCAAGACCAGTGAACAGTTTCCATTTTCTGCCGTTGATTTCAGAATTGAAATAACGCCTTCAGTGGCTGAGGCAGCAGCAGAAACTTCCTCGGTGGGACCTTCTACAACAACGGTTAATCTTTCTGCCCCCTTCATGGATTTCGAAAGGCCGTCCGGGGTGTCTTTTGCAATAATCTTACCATTCTGTATAATCACCACTTCATCGCAAATCATATCGACTTCAGGCAAAATGTGCGTGGAAAGAATGATCGTATGCTCCCCACTAAGAGATCTGATAAGTTCTCTTACTTCTCGAATCTGAATAGGATCCAGACCGATGGTCGGTTCATCAAGAATGAGCACTTCAGGATCGTGGATAATGGCCTGTGCAAGTCCCACCCGCTGTTTGTAACCTTTGGAAAGTGTCTTGATCACTTTGCCTAGCACATCACGGATATCTACCTTTTCGCAAGCAGAACCTATGGCACTTTTTACCTCTCCGGACGGCACCTGTTTTAGCTTGGCTGCAAAGTTGAGGTACTCTTCTACAGTCATATCAACATAGAGAGGTGGTGTTTCTGGCATATACCCAATTAGTCTTTTGGCGGCGAGTGGCTTCTTCACAACATCGAACCCCGATACAATTACGGTCCCTTTGGTGGGCGGCATGAAACCGGTAACAATACGCATGGTGGTCGTTTTCCCGGCACCGTTAGGACCCAGAAAACCGAGGATCTTTCCCTTGTCCACTTCAAATGTGATATCATCCACAGCAAGAAAAGAGCCATAGCGTTTTGTCAGATTCCTGATCTCAATCATACAACCTCCATCTTTTTAACACCATTTTTTATGTTTGTCCACGACAGTCTGGTGAACTTGAGAAAATTCTCTATCATGTTCAAATCTTCTTTGGATTGATTCAAATCCGGTTGGAACCGGGCAAATTTTGCAAGGTCCGCTATCTTCAAGATCGCGATTACATCAGCTAGCTTCTCCTGGTCCGTGGGAATAAGATAACGGGCTTCTTCGATTTCAGTAGTTGTCATTTCGCTGGCCCGAACAAAATACTGGTATTCCAGGTACTCACGGACCAAATAAGAAAGATCAGCATAAAAATTCTTGATCTGATCAGGATCTATGGGGGTCTGTTCCTTAAGCTGGTCCAGTTTTTCCATGGCTATTTCATAGGGAGGCCGAGAAGGAATAATGACTTCCACCTTTTCTTCACGCTCTTCTTTTACACGTTTCCGCCACATCCAAAACAGTGCCGCCAAAGACAACCCAATGCCCAAAAGAGAAATAAGGATCTTCCAAGAGATAATGGTTGGTATGGGTACCGGTGGTTTAATATCGCGTAATGTGGGTTCCGCTTCTGAAATTATTGAATGAACTGTTACAGTGAAAGGATCGGTGGGGATGGCATAATCGGCTTCTTGTTCATTTCCCTTAAAAATCTGAACAACATAAGGAGGAATCTCAAATGCACCCGTATCCCAGAAGGTCAACTTGAATTCAATGCCCTTATCCCCTTCATCTTCTCCGATAAGATTTTTGCCTTCACCTACTGATATATTGTTATCATCCAGTTCAAGCCGCGGGAATTCAATATTTCTTTCACCGGCTCCCATGGCCCACACCTGAAATCGGGCTATGTCTCCAATGGCTACTTCCGCTGTATCCAGAATCCCGTAAACATGGAAGGATTTGGAAGCCATTTTCTTCTCGCCACATCCTATGAGCACCACCGCAGTAATTAGAGCCGCTGTGGCTAATCTAGTGTACTTCATCAAAATCTTCTCTCCCTGGAACGAAAGTAAGACATGAGAGGCTCCACATAATCTTCCTCTGTGGAGATGGGTATGAGATCGAAGTTCATCTTCCGGCACTCATTCTGGAATTCAATATCCTTTTGTTCTATCATGTCACGGTATTCCTTGCGTGCCTGGGAGGATGTGGAGTCCAACCAGAATGTTTCTTCTGTTTCTGCATCGTGTACCTTAACAAGCCCTACATCAGGAATGTCCTGTTCACTGGGATCGTAAATCTGGATTCCCACCATATCGTGTTTCTTATTAGCAATTTTCAGAGTCTGGTAAAATTTGCTGTCCATAAAATCTGAAATAAGGAAAACGACACTCCGGCGACTGGCTACTCTCAAGAGATAGCTCATGGCTACCTCTATATTTGTTCCCCTTGCCTGGGGTTCATGATAGATCAGTTCCCTTACAACACGCAGTACATGGGAAGATCCCTTTTTAGGTGGAATAAACCGTTCCACATCTTCCGTGAAAATCAAGAGCCCCACTTTGTCATTATTCTTAATGGCGGAAAAACCGAGAACAGCACCAATCTCCGCAGCTATCTCGGACTTGAGTTGCGACCGTGTTCCAAAATGTCCTGAGCGGCTGGCATCGTAAACAATAAAAACGGTGAGTTCACGCTCTTCTTCGAAAACTTTCACAAAGGGAGCGTTGTATCGGGCCGTGACGTTCCAATCAATGAGACGTATATCGTCTCCCAGTTGGTATTCCCGGACCTCAGAAAAGGTCATGCCGCGTCCTTTAAAAACACTGTGGTATTCACCGCCAAACAGGTCGTTCACCAGATTCCGGGTCCGAATCTCAATGTGTCGAACTTTTTTAAGGATTTCCTTGGGAATCATACCCTTGAACTACGGCACTTCAATGGTATCAAAGAGTCGTTGTATCAGATCCTCTGAGGATACTTCTTCGGCTTCAGCTTCGTAAGTCGGTATGATTCTGTGACGTAGAATGTCAAAACCGACATACCTCACGTCTTCCGGAATCACATAACCCCGGCCTTCGAGAAATGCTCGCGCACGGGACGCCAGAATGAGGAAAATGGTTGCACGAGGTGACCCGCCGTAAGCTATTAAGTCAGATATTTCGCCCAATTCATAGCTGTCTGGATCCCTTGTGGCCAAGATCAGATCCACCACATACTTTTCAATCTTTTCATCCACATAGATGTCGCTCACCACCAGTCTGGCTTTTTTGATGGCAGACGGATTTACTACAGGTACCAGTTCAGTTTTACTGTTAATCACAGCTACTTTTCGAAGAATCTCCAACTCTTCATCCTTAGAAGGGTAGTCGACCTTCAGTTTCATCATAAACCTGTCCACCTGTGCTTCCGGCAGCGGATAGGTACCCTCCTGTTCAATTGGGTTTTGTGTGGCAAAAACAAGGAACGGATCATCCAGAAGAAAAGTCTCTTCCCCGATGGTGATCTGCCGCTCCTGCATTGCCTCAAGAAGCGCACTTTGGACTTTAGCCGGAGACCGATTAATCTCATCAGCAAGTATAATATTGGCAAAAAGGGGTCCCTGTTTTGTTTCGAAACCACCAGTTTTCTGATTATAAATAAGAGTGCCGATAAGATCAGCCGGCAACATGTCGGGTGTGAACTGGATTCGTTGAAATTTGGTTTCAATGAGCTGTGCCACTGTTTTTACGATGGTAGTTTTTGCCAATCCCGGCACACCTTCCAAAAGGATGTGTCCATTTGACAGAAGGCCAATGAGGATTTTTGTAACAACCTCATTTTGCCCGACTATGACCTTACCGATCTCATCTATGAGCGGCTTAACAAAAACTGATTCTTTGGCAATCTTATCGTTGAGTTCTGTAAGGTTAAAATCGGTCATGATTTGCTCTTTTGAGGAGTACTAAGAGGAAATGTGCTTGAGTTGTGGAATTTCGTTTAAATCCCTTCCCAAATTCTCGAGCTCAAACTTTACAGACTGAACGAGACCGCTATCAGCTTCAGTTGAATATAGCTCTAGGAACCTTTCATACTCCATCCTGGCTTGGTTGTAATCCTGCACAAAGTTGGCATATACATAGCCGATCATGAACTGTGCATTGATGGCGAAGCGTGTCTCTGGATAATTCTGAACCACAACTCGATACTCGTTCAGTGCCTGCTCAAAATTTTTGTTGAAAGCAATGTACGTATCACCAAGCATGTATTGCCCCTCGGCAGCTAGCTCTGATTCAGGATATTTATCCATCAACTGACGCAACACGGTGATGGCGTCGGAATACTTTCTCTCCTGAATTAGGGATTTACTCTGTGAGAGAAGATCGGCAGGCGATTCTTTAACGCATCCGACTACAAGGAGCAGTGCCGCCAGGCAGCTATAAAAGATTCTATTCAAAGTCATATTCGTATCAGTTCTCACATTGAAAAAGATGCGGAATTTAGCTTCTTACTATTGACCCCACAAATCGAAACCGGTGAATATTATTTAAAGATACTAGAGACTCCTGGAAAAGTTCCCTTCTCAAAAAGCGTATGGAACACCAAGGTTCATGACAGCTTTACCAGGGTTGGTAATTGGTATTGCGTAATAGAGTCGAATAGGGCCCAAAGGTGTGCTCACCGTTAGCTCGGCACCGTAATTCCACCCTTCACCCTCTTTCCACGCCTCGACCTGGTTTGCCAGTTCACTCAAAGAGACGGCAAGAATACCGCCATCTACAAACAGGTTAACACCGAGAACACCCCGGAGAGGAATTCTTAATTCACTGTTAAAAAGGACCTTAATCAAGCCACCTAAGGGACGTACGAGACCGTCATTTTCGGATGTAAGATAGCGCTGCGCCGGCCATCCTCTTAAGCTCGTACTTCCGCCAAGATAAAACAGACCATAAGATGGAATGTAGGGCGAATCTTCGAAAAGACGATCCATTCGACCTATTTTTGTCCGGAAAGCGAAAACACGTCCTCGCGAAAGAGGCTGGAACCTTCGAAAATCAAATTCAACTTTGTAGTAGTCCTGTGTTCCTCCAAGAATCCACCCCACTACTTCAGAATCAATTGTCAGGGACCACCCTTCCCGCGGTGTGATGAGATTATCCAGGTCACGGTGCCTGAAGCGCAGGGACAAACTGCGTTGCTGCTCTCTTTGCTGCTCCTCCTCCGTCATTCGGTCAGAGATGATGCGGGTCCATCGCAAACTACCTCTTAGAACAGACTCTTCAGAAAATCTATGGAGCCCTGTCCATTCCGTGCCATATCTGAAAATCGGTTCATCAACACGCAAAAGTTCAGGAGCGCGATCCACAAAAAACCGCAATGTATTGGGGGCCCTGAATTTTAATAACCAGTTGCCGCTGAATGAGAGATCAGACCGGAAAATTACAGGGACTGATCCACGATTGACCAGCACATCAATGGGAAAATCCACCGAACTTTTCAGTCCCATCCTGACACCACTATTATAGATACTCCTGTCTACAAGGCGTACGGCACCCTCAATACCGGAGAAAGGCTCACCGCCCGAACTACTGGATGGGATATGGGCGAAACCTGGCTCAATGAGTAGATCCCGCTTTTCCATCTCACGAACCTCAATTGTTACATTCACCCAGTTACCTGTCCGTTCACTTTTCTTGGGAAGAATATCTACCAGAGAAAAGAGAGATGTTTCAAATATTTGCCGCTCAGAGAGTTGGACCATTTCAGCATTGTACAAATCGTCGGAGCGAAACTCCAACTCCCTCAGGACAAAAGAGCTGTCCACCTTGTCCAGCCCCACAACCTGAATCTTATCAATGTATACATCGGGACCTTCCTCAATGAGGAGTGTGAGATCAATATCCGTTCCGGGCGCATAAATGTGTTCCATGTTGAAGAAAAGTTTACCCAGCGTATGATATTTGTACTCCAGGTCAGAGAAATTTCGACCGAAGGCAGCAAGATTAAATGGTCTCCCAATCCTCAAATCCAAAAGCCGAAGAATCTGTCTCTCTTCCAGGGAGCGATTCCCCTGGACAGTGACAGAGCGGAGTCTGGACCTTGCTCCTTCGTTTATCTTAAAGACAATATCGACACTGTTATCATTCAGGGTCTCGAAAGATTCCTCCACTTCTACTTCGAGGAATCCTTTCGAGATATAATAGTTTCTTAAGTTAAAGGCGTCCAGTTTCAAAGACCTGCGATTGAACTCTGTGAAGTTCCAGAGTCTTGACTCTTTCAGTTGGAGCACTTCTTTCAGAACATTGGCTGAGATGGTCTTATTCCCATCAAACGTGATAATTCCTACAACATATCTGACGGTGGAAAGTTGACCATGAAGAGAGACAAATGCCACAGCGGCTAGTGCCAGTGCCGCCAGAGGCGTACTGAATTTGGGGATCAATCTAGAACCGGTACTTGCGCCGGTATTTGAGGTGGACCTGTCCGTCTTCATCATACGTCACCACAAGAGAAACGTTTCGGTTTAGACGATACTCTACACCCAACTGGTTCGGTTGCGCAAGAGAAAAACTTCTCTTGTAGCTCAGGGAGAGACTTGATGTGAGACGGGTACCGACCTTCACTGCGAGATCTGATTCTTCTGTAGGATCGATAAGTATCGAGGAACCTTCAATGTCAAACTCATCGAAAAGAGGGTTTGATCGGGCAAGGTTTTTCTCCAGCTCATTTTCAAGAAACCTCCCGAAAAGAAAAGCAGACTGCCTTCCGATACCCCTGGTGATGTCATCATCAAACCGCCTCTGAAGAGTCAGGAGCTGGAGCAGATCTTCCTGGCTAAAAAAGTTTTCACTGTGTTCAAGAACAAGGACAGGATCATCAAGCTCACCCGTTAGACTAACAAGGATCTGCTCGCCCGCAATATCTGTGGTGGCTTTGATGTCGAGCCTGGGATTCAGTTCGGTGGGATCAAAAGCGAGATGACCCTCTTCAATATTGAATACATCGGAGTAGTAATAGAATTTTCCTTCAATAACATCAAGCTCACCGGCATAACGGTAAGGCTCATTACCGGTCTTTTGAATTGACATATAGCCGGACACTTCAGCATCGATCTGGCTATTCTGTACGAAAAGCTTGTCGTTTATTGGGAAATTGATACGGTAATTGAAAACTGTACCATCTTCCGTGAAAACTTCACCGTAGTCTTCCCCCCCTGTAAACTCCATCCTCAAAACCGCTTCGGTGGGTACAATTTCGCCCGAAATGGTAACGGTATCCTTGCCGGTGACTGAGAGATGCATATCAACTGTACCCTCAATTTCGCCGAGAAGTGTTCGCACATAAACATCCGAACCATCTATCAGAAAAGCCAGGTTCGGACTGAAAAAATGGGTCATGTCCATGGTGCCGGTGATCCTGAGATTGTCCCGAACTCCCTCTCTTTTCTTCCCGAAAAGCCTGCCCCCGGAAACCTTGGCCAGGTTCGAAAGCAAATTCTGCCCCCAGTTGGTGTCATCAGGAATATTTGAAGTGGCTGTGAACCTATCAACAATAAGCATGTTTTCTTTAAGAAGAGCGCTGACGTTGATACCAGAGATGGGAATGTCCAGCAAAGCGTAGTAAACCTTTCCATGGGCAATATCGATAGAGCCATTCCTCACCGGTTTCCCCGGAGTTCCCTCAATTTGGAGTGCAATTTCAATATCACCTGTTATAGAATCGATATCTGCAAAGTAGGGCGACAGAAAATCCATAGATGAGGTTCTCGATGTAAATCGCATTGCGATAGGATCAGATTCAATCCACCGGTCTTCATCCTCAGGCACTAATCCAAAGTCAACAGGGAGATAACCCTCACCGGTGTATTCCCCTGCCGCGGTCAACCCTACAAAATCGTCGAAATAGAGACGATGATCTATGTATCGTCCGGAGGCAGAAATATGCTCAGCCTGGATAAGAGAAAAACGGAGATCAGTAATAGAAAATGAAAACCCGATTTCAGATGATTTCGAGGTACCGCTCATGGCGAAACTTCCTGTCGCTTCACCTTCTAGAGCCCACCATTCTGGCAAGTACGGTGATAGCAGTTTCAGGTCAAATTCCCGGAAACTGCTTGAAAAACTCAAAATACCGTCCGATTTTGCAGCAAGAAACTGATCCGCCCCTGTCTCAACAGTGTAGAAGCCGGAAATGTCGAGGGCAATATCCTGGCCTCTTCTGAGTTGCATCTGTTTAACCGTAACCTGATCGCCTTCAAGTGTGGCGGTGAAAAGGAGATCATCAAAGGCGAATCCTTCCCAAATTCCATCACGAATCTGGACAGAACCTTCGATCGACAACTGCTCACGGGCCGTGCTGGCGGTGAATTCAGCAAAGGCAGAACCTGTAATCGGAAGAGGTTGATTAAACAGTTTGCTGATACCCT
The DNA here is from genome assembly GCA_012964825.1 of Candidatus Neomarinimicrobiota bacterium. NCBI lineage: Bacteria > Pseudomonadati > Fidelibacterota > Fidelibacterota bacterium. The sequence continues at coordinate 2,306 of DTTI01000018.1, read as the reverse complement.
CTAAATCAATATTGATTGCCGAAAATTGACCCTCTTTAAGTAGGCCCTCTTTGAATTCAAGTTCTGTTTCCAGTGAACCTTCATTGATCTTCAAACGGGCTGGCCCGATCTTAAGTTGATTATCTTTATGGGATACAAAGAAAGGCTCCAAACTGGAAACAAACTGTCCCTGTAAGGAAGATTGGATCTGATCAACTTCCAGTAATTGGAATTCCATTATTTTCCCGGACAGACGAAGAAACTCGTCACCTGATTTAGCATCCGCATTAGCAATTAGAATAGTGTCTCCCATAAAGTAAAGATTAAGTGAGGCACGATCCACATTAACGTTCCTAAAAATTGTGTTGCCGGCCTCAGCTACAAGTGAACCGTGCCGTGTCTTGAAAATTGAGTTAATCATAAAGCTTGACTTAATAGAGGAGACTTCAATGTCTTTGTAAGATGCTTTGCGAACGGTCAGATTTCCTTTGATGGAAGGGTCATCGATAAAGCCAAACAATTCCACTGTGCCGTAAGCCACGCCGTCCGGGCTCCCCTCCAAACCGACAAAGGAAGCAAATACCGGAAGCGCCGTTTCCTGTAATACAAAGATGAGATCCATTTTCTGTCTTTCCAGGTCAATTTCACCCTTTGCCTGAAGGGTACCCAAACCCATGTTTATAGTCAGTGAATCGGGAAAAGAAATGGTCCCCTCACTATAGTCAATTTTTCCCGAGACAGCCAAAAATTCGGTGCTGCCGAAGTTGTCATTCTGAAGAGCAATCTTGGCTGTGAGACCGGAAAGGTCATTGGCATCGGTAAGAGCGAGATCAACTTTGGTGGTGCCCTGAATGTTGGTATTCTTAGCTGAAAGACCAAACTCAGCGAGATCAAGATTGGAGACATAGAGGTCAAGAGAAATGCCCGAAGCTTCTTTCCAGCTACCACTGCCAGAAAAATGAGCCTCATTAATATCAATCACAGAATCAAATAACCGATAATCACCGTGATCGATCTCAAAATGAGTTTCAATATTGGCAATGAGAGTGGAAGTGGCCGATTCTTCCAGCCGCGCCTCAACATACGCTTGAGTTATGTCAAACTCGATGTCCAAATGAAGATCAGCATTCTGCGCATGGAGGATGTCTGCAAGCTGCCACGATTTGAATTCCGTTAAGTCGATATTGTGAACGCTCAATTCCATTGCAAGATTTGTCTCATGAGCAAACTGAGCATCACCATTCAGTGAGATTTGATAACCGTTGAGATCACCTAAAACATTGCTGGCACTGACAAAAGATGCCCCAAGTTTCAGTTCACCATCTTCTAGGTTAAGCTGATTGTCAGTTTGAAAATCGTGGAACATGGCATGAGAGACATGAAATGACATTGTCTCTCCATCAGGTTGGAGACGACCGGACGCTTCAAAGCTGTACAGTCTTTCGTTTGTCCCTTCCTTGACCAAAATTGAAGACCGGAGTACAGACAGGGACTTTACCTTCAGATCGTTATGGGCCAATTTTTCCATAAATTCCATGTTGAGTTCACCATTTCCCTCTGCGTCTTTCAGCGTGATCAACACGTTGTCTAGAACAAGATTAGATAGTGCCCAATTACCGGTAATTATCTGAGTAAAATCGAGATTCAGATCACTTGTTTCACAGAAGAAGACAAGGGAGCCGTCGGTGTTCCGGAGATAAACATTTTCAATGTGGATGTCAGAGATCAACTGGCCTTCCAAATTTCCAATCGAAAGATTCCACCCACTGTCTGACATGAGTGATTGGTTTATATATTGGACAATCTCCCTTGTCCACCGCCCAGGAGCTAAGACAATATAAATGACGCTGCCGCTGAGCAGAGCCAGCACAAGCGTAAGGATGAGGAGTGCTTTATGTCTTCTTCTCACAACAGACTACTTCAAAACAAATTTAACTTAATGAAGTTCCAAATACAAAAAATGGCGAGTTGACAGACTCGCCATTTAATTAGTCGTTATAAAACCGAAGTTAATCGTCTACGACTTCGAAGTCTGCGTCCTCGATCTCCTTGTCATCCCCTTTCTTGGGTTCATCGGTGGGGTCAGGAGGCGCCTGAGCACCAGCCTCCTCCTGCTTGGAACTTTCGTACATTTTGCCGGCGATTTTGTTCCAAGCCGAATTGAGGGCTTCAGTGGCAGACTTGATATCTTCCGGATTGCTTCCAGCAGAGGCCGATTTAAGTTTTTCAACAGCCTCTTCTAAACTCTTCTTGTCGTCATCACTGAGTTTTCCCTCGAATTCCTTGAGGTTTTTCTCAGTCTGGTAGATAAGCTGGTCAGCCTGATT
>DTTI01000017.1 GCA_012964825.1 Candidatus Neomarinimicrobiota bacterium | reverse complement strand
GTGGTCGTACGGTTGGTGCTGGTGTAGTGACTGAGATTGTGGAGTAGATGGTTGGGCGGGAACAGCAAAAGGGATTTACTGACACTGGAGTGTCCGGAGTGCCATCGTCGTAATTATACCATGTCGAAGAATAAGCACCTGCACCCGGATCGTGTCACTTATAAGAAATACTGTCCCGGCTGCAGGACACACACACTTCACAAGGAGACCAAGTAGGAAGCATTGTGGTTGAGGCGAGCGAAGGTATTCAAAGTGTTGCTTTCCCATCTCTGTTTATGGAGAATAATAGGTGAGTAGCTCAATTGGTAGAGCACCGGTCTCCAAAACCGGCGGTTGCGGGTTCAAGTCCTGCCTCACCTGCAACTGAAAACGACGTGTTGAGGCGTGATTAGAAAAATCAAAGATTTTATGAACGGTGTTCAGTTCGAGATGAAGAAAGTATCCTGGCCAACATGGGATGAGCTTCGTGGCTCTACCATGGTCGTCCTCGGGCTGTCGCTGATTCTCGGCATTTTCCTATTTGTGGTTGATTTCTTGCTCTCCAGAGTTGTGAACGTGGTGTTATGAAATGGAGTGGTATTCGGTAAGGGTTTTGTCAGGGAAAGAGAAGAAAATCCGCGATACCATGATGAGTGAAATTAAGGGCGGAAGTGACAACGGGAAAATAGAGGAAGTGCTGGTTCCGTCGGAAAATGTGGTGGAAATGAGAAGTGGAAAAAAAGTTGTGAGAGACCGTGTGTTCTATCCCGGATATGTGCTGGTCAAAATGGAAATGGACAACGAAAGCCGTCATTATGTGGAAAATATTCCTGGCGTCATGAGTTTTGTGGGGCCAAAGGGTGAGCCCGAATCTCTAAAGCCGGAAGAAGTAAACAGGATCCTTGGAGAAGTGGAAGTCAAGGAAGGGCAGGAAGTTATGGCCACTCTTTTTCGAAGAGATGAAGTGGTAAAAATTATCGATGGTCCCTTTATCGATTTTGAGGGATCTATCACTGAATCAAACGAGGAGAAGCAGAAGGTGAAAGTTATGGTGTCCATTTTCGGCCGATCCACACCTTTAGAACTTGATTATCTCCAGGTTGAACATGTTAAGCATGCGTAGTAGGAATGGCTAAGAACGTCCTTACAATGATCAAGCTCCACGTACCTGCAGGGCAGGCAAATCCGGCTCCTCCCGTTGGTCCAGCTCTTGGTCAGCATGGTATCAACATCATGGACTTCTGCAAGACGTTCAACGAACAGACCAAGGAGAAGATGGGAACTATCATTCCGGTTGAAATTACTGTTTTTGAGGATCGTTCATTCACATTCATAACAAAGACACCGCCGGCGGCTATTTTGCTCAAACATGCAGCAAGGATTGATAAAGGTTCAGGAGAGCCTAACAAGGAGAAGGTCGGTGAGGTCTTGGAAAATGATTTAAGGCAAATAGCTGAAACAAAAATGGCTGATTTGAATGCCAATACGGTTGAGGCTGCAATGGAGATGATCCGGGGCACGGCACGGAGCATGGGTCTCGAGGTCGTTTGAAGATGAAGCACGGAAAAAGATACAATAGTTCAGCTGAATCTGTGGATCGAATGAAAGAATATTCCGTGGAGGATGCTGTAGGGATTATCAAAAGTGCTGCGCATACTAAGTTCGACGAAACCATTGAAATAGCGATTAACCTTGGTGTTGATCCACGCCATTCCGACCAAAATATACGTGTTACCACATCTCTTCCACATGGAAGTGGCAAACAGGTGAGCGTTTTGGTTTTGGCATCCGGTCCAGAACTCAAGGCTGCTGAGGAAGCTGGTGCTGATTATGCCGGAAGCGATGAATTTCTTGTTAAGCTTGAGTCAGGATGGGACGAAATGGATGTCATCGTAGCGACACCGGATATGATGCCGAAGCTCGGGAAACTGGGTAAGGTGCTTGGCCCAAAAGGACTCATGCCAAATCCAAAGAGTGGTACAGTCACCAAGGATGTGGCCGCTACTGTCAGTGAAATTAAGGCAGGCAGGATTGAGCTTCGTGTAGACAAGAATGGAATCGTTCACGCACCCATAGGGAAAAAATCATTTAAAGAAGATCAACTTGCGCAGAATCTCAGATCGGTTCTTTCGACCATTATGAGCGCTAAACCGGCAGGGATTAAGGGCACCTATCTAAAAAAAGTAACTGTCTCCTCAACCATGGGACCCGGAATCAAAGTAGACAAAGCTTTCACGGACTGAACTAAAAATGCCGAACCAGCAAAATATCGAATCCGTTGATTTAATCACTTCAAAGTTTCAGGCGGCGGCGGGTATCTATTTCACTGACTACCTTGGTTTGAACGTGAGAGATATCACTGAACTGAGGAGGAAGTTTACTGCCAACGCTGTGGAGTTCCGTGTTATAAAGAATACGCTTGCGAAACTGTCTGCCGAAAAAGCCGGGCTTGAAGATTTGAACAGTGTTTTTGACGGACCGACAGCTGTAGCGCTCAGTTATGATGACCCTACTGTTCCGGCACGCATAATAAAAGAATTCAATAAAGTGCACGACTTGCCAGAGCTCAAAGCCTTTATTTTTGAAGGTAAGCTTATGGATAATGCTGCTTTTGATTCAGTGGCAAATCTTCCATCCCGGGAAGTTTTGCTCGGGAAACTTGTGGGCGGGCTTTCATCGCCAATGTCAAAACTTGCATCTACGCTCAAAGGCGCAATGTCAAGTTTTGTAAATGTGTTGAACAATCTTAAGGATTCAATATCCGATTAACAGATAGAGAGGAAAAGAACCATGGCAAAAGTTTCACGTGCTGATGTGCTCGATTATCTTGAGAAAGCTAACATGTTGGAAGTCTCAGAGCTGATCAGCGAGATCGAAGATAAGTTTGGTGTTACTGCTGCTGTACCCGCAACGGCTGTTGCTGCTCCCGCCGCCGGGGAATCTGCCGTTGAAGAGGAGAAGGATAGCTTTAACGTAGTTCTAGCTTCAGTTGGCGACAAGAAAATCCAAGTGATCAAGGTTGTTCGCACCATCACAGAGCTTGGTCTGAAAGAGGCCAAAGATCTTGTTGAAAGTGCGCCAAAACCGATCAAAGAAAGTGTCGCCAAAGCCGAAGCTGAAAAGATGAAGACACAGTTGGAAGAAGCTGGGGCCACTGTTGAACTGCAGTAGCATTTCTTTCTTTTTCAGAAATTAGTGGTTTTCACAACAATTCAAAAAGGAGAGCGTAGTTTTGGCAATTAACCGGACCATGGACAGACATTCATTTTCGCAGATCTCCTCTGCCATACCAATGCCAGACCTGCTTGGTGTTCAGGTAGATTCATTTAGGAATTTTCTTCAACTTGATAAACCGGAGGATCAACGCGATCCCCACGGTCTTCACGAAGTTTTGGGGAACATCTTTCCTATTGAGGATACGCACAAGAACTACATTCTCGAATACAAGAGCTACTATTTCGGTATATCAAAGTACAGTCCGGAGGAGTGTATGGAGCGGGGTGTCACTTATGCTGTGCCTCTGAAGGTCCGGCTCATTCTCCATATTACAGATGAGTTTGATCGTTCCAAATATGCACATTCCATAGAGCAGGAAGTTTACTTCGGGAATATCCCATTTATGACCAGCAGAGGTACGTTTGTCATCAACGGTGCTGAGCGTGTCATTGTGAGTCAGTTGCAACGCTCACCTGGTGTCTTCTTTGATGAATACACCCATCCCAACGGTACACGGCTTTATCAGGGAAGAGTGATTCCGTTTCGGGGATCCTGGATTGATTTCACAACCGATATTCAGGATTGTATCTACGTCATTATAGACAGGCGCCGGAAATTCCCTGTTACATCTCTCCTCAGGACGCTCGGTTTTTCAACTGACGCCGATATCTTCAGGGTTTTCGGACTTTCTAGAAAATCAAAACTCAATGCAAAAACATCGAAGAAACTTATTGGCAAAGTTCTGGTTGACGATCTCGTAGATACTGAAACAGGTGAAATTCTTGCCGAAAGCCGAACTGAACTTACCGTTGAGCTTCTTAACGATCTAATAAGTTCCGGAATCAAGGAGCTTGAAATTGTATCTCCCATTAATGAGTTGGCTGGTGAACTTCTTCTGAACACCATGCAGAAGGATCCGACGCATAACACTGATGAAGCACTTATTCTAATGTACAAGCATCTCCGTTCCGGAGAGCCGCCCAACCTTGAAACAGCCCAAAAGTTTATTGAGAGAATGTTCTTTAGCCCAAAGCGGTATGACCTCGGAAAGGTCGGTCGCTACCGTCTTAACAAGCAGTTTAACCTGGATGTGGATCTCAACCACACTGTTTTAACAACTGAGGATCTGATTCGAGTAATCCACTACCTCATAGAAATGCGCAAAGGATTGCGCGGCCCCGATGATATTGATCACTTGGGAAATCGTCGCATGAAGACCGTTGGTGAACAGTTGACGAATCAGTTCTCCATCGCTTTTAGCAGAATGGCGAGAACTGTCCGTGAGCGAATGAACCTGAGAGAGGCGGAGAGTCTGACCCCTCAGGACCTCATTAACTCGCGTATCTGCACCACGGTTATCAACACATTTTTTGGGACGAGTCAGTTGAGCCAGTTCATGGATCAGACCAATCCGCTGGCGGAAATCACACATAAGCGCCGTGTGTCAGCCCTCGGTCCTGGAGGTTTGACCCGCGAACGTGCCGGTTTTGAAGTTCGTGACGTTCATTACACACACTACGGAAGGCTATGTCCTATCGAGACGCCGGAAGGACCAAACATCGGTCTTATTTCTTCTCTTGCCACATACGCCAAGGTGAATGAGCTAGGTTTTATTGAAGCGCCCTACAGATTGGTGCGGCGAAAGAATGGAAATGCCTTTGTCACAAAAAAGATTAAGTATCTTTCTGCTGAGGACGAGGACAGGTCAAAGATTGCACAGACTTTGTACAATCTGGATGAGAAGGGAGAAATCACTGAAGATCGCATTCGTGTCCGGATACGCGGTGACTTTCCGGTGGTTGAGGCGAAGGAAGTGCAATACATGGATGTGGCTCCACACCAGATTTTAAGTGTGGCAGCAACTTTGATTCCTTTTCTAGAACATGATGATGCTAACCGCGCACTCATGGGATCCAATATGATGAGGCAGTCAGTGCCTCTCATCAGTCCTGAAGCACCCATTGTTGGGACTGGTATGGAAACAGTGATCGCTAGAGACTCGCGTACATCACTTTTTTCTCCGGTCTCAGGTGTGGTTGATAGAGTAGACGGTAAAGAAGTTGTCATTCGCACAAAGGAAATCCCTGAAGATCTGGCTGTTTCAGCTGAACAGAACCTGCTCAAGATCCCTCTAATAAAGTATTCTCGCACAAACCAGGACACATGCATGAACCAGCGCCCGGTGGTGAAGGAAAGGCAGAAGGTGAAGAAAGGTGATTTGCTTGCTGATGGTCCTTCCACCGATTCAGGGGAATTGGCACTTGGCCGCAATATACTTGTGGCTTTTATGCCTTGGCGTGGTTACAACTTTGAGGATGCAATTGTCATCAGTGAAAAATTAGTTAAGAATGACACGTTTACCTCTGTTCACATCTCTGAGGTGGACCTTGAGGTACGTGATACTAAACGCGGTGAGGAGGAGTTGACGTCTGAGATCCCAAACGTTGGTGATGAGGCGATGAAAGATCTGGATGAGGACGGAATTGTGCGGCAAGGAGCAAGGGTGAAGTCAGGTGATATTCTGATAGGTAAGGTCACACCTAAAGGCGAGACAGATCCAACCCCAGAAGAAAAACTTCTTCGGGCCATTTTTGGTGAAAAAGCGGGTGATGTGAAGAATGCTTCCAAAAAAGCTTCTCCTGGGACCAATGGTGTGGTGATCAGAACTCAACTTTTCGAGAGAAAAACGAAACAGTCTCGTGCGACTGAAAAGAAACAGATAGAAAAATTTCAGGAAGAGACACGCCGTTCCAAAAGAAAACTGAAGAAATCCCGCGATGAGATGCTCGATAAACTGATGCTGGATCAAACCAGTAACGGTCTTCGTGATGTTGCTACCGGAAAAACACTTGTTAAAGCTTCCACCAAGCTGACGGCCAAACGTCTTGAGTTGCTTGATCTTGAGCGGGTTTCCAGAGAACAGCCTTGGTTGACGGACAACAGTGTTTGGGTTCAAATCCAGCAGGTGTGGAACTCTTTTAACCGTGAATGGAGAGAGGCCGAAGAGTTATTAGAGAGGCAGATCTACAAGCTTCAGGTAGGTGATGAACTTCAAGCCGGTGTTTCTAAACTGGCCAAGGTCTATATTGCCAATAAACGGAAGCTACAGGTGGGTGATAAGATGGCCGGCCGTCACGGTAATAAAGGTGTAGTAGCTGTTATCGTTCCTGAGGAGGACATGCCTTTCTTGCAAGACGGTACCCCTGTAGACATCGTACTCAATCCGCTCGGTGTGCCATCTCGTATGAACCTCGGTCAACTTTACGAAACCATGCTTGGTTGGGCCGGCAAGATACTAGGCAAACGATATGAAACAGCTCCATTCGATGGTGCTGCACCGATGGATGTTGAGGAGGAACTGAAAAAGGCAAAATTGCCAGTGACAGGTAAAGTGGATCTGTGGGACGGCCGTATTGGTGAGAAATTCGACTATCCTGTTACCGTGGGCACCATCTACATGATGAAACTTGCTCATATGGTTGATGATAAGATGCATGCTCGTGCCACCGGACCATACTCTCTCATAACTCAGCAGCCGCTGGGTGGAAAGGCCCAGGATGGGGGTCAACGATTTGGAGAGATGGAAGTTTGGGCACTGGAGGCCTATGGTGCCAGCTATGCCCTCAGAGAAATGTTAACTGGGAAATCAGATGATGTTGAGGGCCGATCAAAAGTGTACAACGCCATTGTGAAAGGTGACAATATTCCTGATTTCTCGATTCCGGAATCCTTTAACGTGCTTGTTAAGGAACTTCAAGGATTATGTGTGGATATTCAGTTACACAATTAGTGGAAGGAGTCCGAATTGGTCTACATTAAACCGCACGACAAAGACGTTTCAAACAATTTCAAATCAGTCTCCATCGGTCTAATGTCTCCTGAAGACATCCTGAGACGATCTTACGGCGAGACTCTCAAGCCTGAGACGATCAACTACCGCTCTTACAAACCGGAAAAAGACGGTCTTTTCTGTGAAAAGATTTTCGGGCCGGTGAAGGACTATGAGTGTCACTGCGGTAAGTATAAAGGTATCCGTTACAGAGGAATTATTTGCGACCGGTGCGGTGTAGAGGTAACGAGAAAAAAGGTTCGCAGAGAACGGATGGGTCATATCACTCTGGCCGTTCCTGTTGTCCATATTTGGTTTCTCCGCTCTGTTCCCGGCAAACTTAATCATCTGCTTGGAATATCTACACGTAACTTGGAAAAAGTTATTTATTACGAGTCCTATGTCATCATTAATCCCGGCGAAACTGATAGAAAGCGTATGGAATTACTTGACGAAGTTGAATATCGTGAGCTTGAAAGTCAGTATGGTAAGCATTCAGTCTCAGAAGAAGATCAAGACGAAGGTAATTATTTCTATGCTGCAATGGGAGGCATTGCCGTCCGAGATGCACTTACAACACTTGATATAATTAGAACAATGAAGGAGTTGGAGGATGTCATTAAAACCTCTCGCTCTAAGCAAAGGACATCAGATGCTTTAAAGCGCATGAAGGTTGTGAAGGCCTTTTATCCGTCTCCGCTGAAAGTTCGGCTTAACAAGCCTGAGTGGATGGTTGTTACAGTGCTTCCAGTAATCCCGCCGGAGCTCAGACCCCTTGTTCCTCTTGAAGGAGGACGTTTTGCCGCAAGTGACCTGAACGATCTTTACAGGCGGGTGATTATCCGGAACAATCGCCTCAAGCAGTTGATGGAAATCAAAGCACCGGACGTCATCCTCCGAAATGAAAAGCGGATGTTGCAGGAAGCTGTTGATACACTTTTCGACAACTCGCGCCGGGGAACCGCTGTAAGCAGTGGCACACGTAGACCGCTCAAAAGCCTGAGCGATATGCTCCGGGGGAAACAGGGTCGTTTTCGTCAGAATCTCCTTGGTAAACGTGTCGATTACTCTGGGCGGTCCGTTATTGTTGTCGGTCCTGAGTTAAAGCTGCATGAATGTGGCTTGCCCAAGGATATGGCAGCCATACTTTTCATGCCTCAGATCATTCATGAGCTGATTGCCCGGGGACTGGCCAACACTCCCAGGAGTGCAAAACTACTGGTTCAGGAGAAAGCACCTGAGGTCTATGAGGTCCTGGAATATGTGGTGCGTGATCACCCGGTTATGCTCAACAGGGCTCCAACTTTGCACCGTCTCGGCATTCAGGCCTTTCAACCGGTGCTTGTGGATGGTAAAGCGATCCAGATCCATCCTCTGGTATGTGCGGCTTTTAATGCCGACTTTGACGGCGACCAGATGGCTGTCCATGTCCCACTCTCTGTAGAAGCACAGATGGAGGCGCGTATGCTCATGCTTTCAAGCCACAACATTCTTCATCCAGCTCACGGTTATCCGCTGGCTATCCCATCTCAAGACATGGTTCTGGGCATATATTACCTTACTAAGGAGAAAGAAGGCGATCTCGGGGAAGGGCGTCTGTTTTCCAGCTTGGATGAGATTCTCATGGCCTACGAGAACAAATCCATTGGTTTGCATGCCATTGTTGATGTCCGGCATAAAGGTAAGTGGTACAAGCGAACCACTGTAGGTCGGGCAATTTTTAATTCAATTGTGCCAGATGAGCTTGAATACATCGATGAACTGCTTAACAAGAAAAAAATCGAGACAATTATCTACAATTCTTTCTTGGCGGTTAGTAACCACCGAACAGTTCAGTTTCTTGATGATCTGAAAAACCTCGGTTTCAAATTCGCAACTCAGAGCGGTGTTTCCATCGCCATTGATGATGTTCTCATACCGAAAGAAAAACAGAGCATTATAGATAAGGCGAATGAAGAAATCAGCACTATCCAAAACAAATTCTCCCGCCAGATCCTTACTGAAGGTGAGAGATATAACAAAGTGATTGATGTCTGGACTCACGCAACTAATGAAACTTCAGTAAAAATGATGAATCATCTGAGTAAAGATAAGCAGGGTTTCAACCCTGTTTTCATAATGGCAGATTCCGGCGCCCGAGGAAGTCAGGATCAGATTAAACAGCTTGCCGCTATGCGAGGACTCATGGCAAAGCCGAAGAAATCTATGACAGGCAGCAAGGGTGAGATTATTGAAAACCCCATCACCTCCAATTTTCGTGAAGGGCTTTCAGTCCTTGAATACTTCATATCGACACACGGTGCGAGAAAAGGTCTTGCTGATACAGCTTTGAAGACTGCCGATGCAGGTTACTTGACGCGCCGTTTGGTAGATGTGGCTCAGGATGTGGTTATCATGAAAGAAGATTGCGGTACAATTAATGGTGTATGGATCAGTGATTTGAAAGAGGGCGAAGAGATCATTGAAGCGATCAGTGAGCGTATCCGCGGTCGTGTCCTCCAAGAGGATGTTTACATAGAAAATGAAATAGTGTTAAAGGCTGGTACCCTTGTAGATAATGCAGTTGCTGATGACTTTATATCATACGATGTTGACCGAGTTTTCATTCGATCAGTGCTTACTTGCGAAGCATATAGGGGTGTTTGTGTCAAGTGCTATGGCACGGATCTTAATACAAACAAACCTGTGAGCATGGGTTCGGCAGTAGGAATTGTCGCTGCTCAGAGTATCGGTGAACCTGGGACTCAACTCACACTCAGGACTTTCCATATTGGTGGAACAGCATCTCGCATCATTGAAGAGTCAGAGAAGAAGACTAAAAGGGATGGGGCAGTAGAGTTTTCAGAAAACCTCGAGTTCGGTGAAGTTATCGATAAGCAAGAAGTATCTGGCAAGCCTATTAAGCGGGTTCTTGTTAGAAATTCCTCTATCAAAATAATTGACAGCAAGGGAGGTATTTCGGTATACAATGTGCCTTACGGTGCCACTCTTGAAGTTGAGAATGGTAAGAAGATAAAAGCTGGCAAAGTACTGTTTGTATGGGATCCCTATACAGATGTTATACTTGCCCGGAATTCAGGTAAAATGCAGTTCATCGACATGGTCGAAGGTGAAACCTATCAGGAAGAAGCAGTGGAAGGTGGTAAGAAACAATTAGTGACAATTGAAGCTAGGAACAGACGATTGGCTCCTCACCTCGACATTCTGGATAAAGATGATAATACTGTGGCTGGCGGAACGATTCTTCCTGTTAAGGCTGTCCTCATGGTGAAGGATGGTCAAGAAGTAAAGGCTGGTGAAGTTCTGGTTAAAATTGCTAAAGATATCGGAAAGACACGTGACATTACAGGTGGTTTGCCAAGGGTAGCAGAATTGTTCGAGGCTCGTAAGCCCAAAGAACCTGCGGTGGTCACCGAGATTGATGGTCTTGTCAACTTCGGTGAAGTAAAACGTGGAATCCGTGAAATCATGGTAAAAGGCGCACACGATGTCTCCAAGAAATACAAGGTCCCTTATGGTCGCCATGTCATTGTGCATGAGGGTGACCGGGTCAGTGCTGGGGACAGGCTTTGTGAAGGAGCTATATCACCCGAAGATATTCTCAATATTCTTGGAACTGTCAACGTGCAGGAGTATCTGGTGAATGAAATTCAGGAGGTGTACCGTCTGCAAGGCGTCAGGATCAATGACAAACATATCGAAGTGATTGTCCGTCAGATGATGCAAAAGGTCGAATTGGATGATCCGGGCGACACGCATTTCCTTTCCAGTGACAGAGTGAACAGGGCTGACTTGAAAAAGGAAAATGAACGGGTGCTTAAATCTGGTGTGATCACTGATTCGGGCGGTTCCTCTTATTTAGAAGGTGATCTAATTTTGAAATCAGATCAGTTGAAAACAAACAAGCAATTGAAAGAAGAGGGAAAAACCGCCATAAAAACACGCAAGACTAAACCTGCCACATCCAAAGCACTTCTTCTGGGAATTACTCGTGCATCTCTAAATACTGAGAGTTTTATATCGGCGGCATCTTTCCAGGAAACAACTCGTGTTCTTACGGATGCTTCAACGGAAGGCAGAGGTGACAATCTTCTTGGATTAAAAGAAAATGTTATTCTTGGCCGTCTTATTCCCGCCGGAACAGGGTTTAAGGATGCCATGAATCCCATGGTAAAGAAAATCGACTCTGAAGAAGAAATCGACTCTGAAGAAGAAATCGATTATGCTGTTGAAAAAGAAACAGTCGAAGAGGTTTAAGCTTAGGAGTTTGTAAAATGCCTACGATCAATCAACTGGTTCGAAAAGGGAGAAAGTTGGTTAAGAAGACCAGCAGAACACCTGCGCTTCAGGGAAATCCACAGAAGAGAGGTGTCTGTACACGTGTTTATACCACCACACCCAAGAAGCCTAATTCCGCACTCCGAAAAGTGGCTAAAGTTCGTCTCACCAATGGTATGGAAGTGATCGCCTATATTCCAGGTGAAGGGCATAATCTGCAGGAACACTCTCTCGTTCTTATCGAGGGCGGCCGTGTTAAGGATTTGCCAGGCGTCCGGTATCACATTGTTCGCGGTACCATGGATACATCCGGAGTCGATGACAGAAAGACAAGCCGTTCGCGCTATGGTACAAAGAGGTCCAGATCATAAATGAGGAGACGCCGGCCTGAAAAACGTGTGATTGCTCCTGATCCGATCTACGGTGAAGTGATGGTACAGAAGTTTATCAATAATATCATGGGACGGGGTAAGAAAGGTGTTGCGGAAAGGATTTTTTACGGAGCCTTGGATATTGTTTCTTCCAAAACTAAAGGTGATTCCCTGGAAATGTTTAAGAAAGCTGTAGATAATGTTAAGCCTTTTGTTGAGGTGAAAAGTCGCCGTATTGGTGGCGCCACCTATCAGGTCCCTATACAGGTTCCTACGAACCGCGGGTTCGCCCTGGCAACTCGATGGATCATAGCAAATGCCAAGGCACGGAAAGGCAGAAGTATGGCTGAGAAATTGGCTGGCGAGTTTATTGACGCGGCAAATGAAGAAGGTGGTTCTATTAAGAAAAAAGAGGACACACACAGGATGGCTGAAGCAAACAAAGCATTTGCGCACTATAGTTAAGAATTGATGAAAGAGACTTCACTAGATTTAGTTAGAAATATCGGTATCCTGGCACACATTGATGCCGGTAAGACCACAACTACCGAACGCATACTTTATTATACCGGTCGTGTTCATAGGATGGGTGAAGTTCATGAAGGCGCCGCCACTATGGACTGGATGCAGCAGGAGAAAGAGAGAGGAATTACAATCACGTCCGCTGCAACGACCACATTTTGGGATGATTATCGGATTAATATTATCGATACGCCTGGACATATTGATTTTACCGCTGAAGTTGAGCGGTCTCTTCGCGTCCTTGACGGCGCTGTTGTGATCTTTTGTGCCGTGGGTGGTGTGGAACCACAGAGCGAAACAGTTTGGCGTCAGGCTGACAAATATAAAGTTCCCCGAATTGCGTTTGTGAATAAAATGGACAGAATGGGCGCCGATTTCGATCATGTTATCGGTATGATGAAAAAACGTCTTGGTGCGAACCCCCTGCCTCTAACAATTCCAATTGGTGCCGGTGAACTGTTCAACGGTTTGATCGATCTGATGCGGATGAAGGCGATCGTTTATAATGAGGTCACTTTCGGTGCCCACTTTGACTTCATTGATATCCCGGATGATATGAAAGCTGCTGCTGAGAAAGCTCGTCACAATTTGGTAGAAGCGTGTGCCACGTATGATGAGCACCTTTTAGAGAAATATGTTTCTGAGGAAGAGATAACTACAGACGAGATCAAGAATGCGATTCGCAAGGGGTGTCTCGAGAATGCTTTCATTCCCGTTTTATGCGGCTCAGCCTTTAAAAATAAAGGTATCCAACGCCTTCTTGATGCTGTTATCGATTTTCTTCCATCACCCTTGGATATACCCGAAGTAATTGGTCATACCCCAGAAGATTCAGACATATTGTTGAGTCGTTCTCCTTCCAAGGATGATCCTTTTTGTGCACTGGCTTTTAAAATTATGACCGATCCTTATGTGGGTAGACTCACATTCTTTAGAGTCTATTCTGGTGAGTTAGAGACGGGCACGAGCGTCTTGAACACCGCAACAGGCAGGAAGGAGCGTATCGGTCGATTGCTTCTTATGCATGCTGACAAACGCGAGGAGCGAAATAAAGTGTCTGCCGGTGAAATTGCCGCAGCTGTCGGCCTGAAAAAAACCCGAACAGGTCACACGCTATGCGATCCTGATTCACCCATTGTTCTTGAAGCAATGGAATTTCAGAAACCTGTTATCTCTGTCGCTATTGAAGCAGCCAGTAAAGCGGAGCAGGAGAATTTGTCCGAATCTCTAGCTAAGCTCTCTGATGAAGATCCCACCTTCCAGGTCACCAGTGATGAAGATACAGGCCAGACCGTTATTTCAGGTATGGGTGAACTTCATCTCGAAATTTTAGTGGATCGCCTGAGCCGGGAGTTCAAGGTTTCAGCCACCGTTGGCAGACCACAAGTAGCTTACAGGGAGACAATAACTGGTGAAGCGGTAGCTGATGGCAAGTTCATTCGCCAGTCCGGCGGGCGGGGTCAGTATGGTCATGTAAAAATCAAAGTTGAACCAAATGAACCTGGTAAAGGATTCCATTTTGAAAGCAAGATCGTTGGTGGCGTTGTTCCCAGGGAATATATAAGGCCTGTGAGTCAGGGAATTGAGGAAGCTCTCAAGAATGGGATTCTCGCAGGATATCCGATGGAAGATGTTCGGGTTGAACTTTTTGACGGTTCTTATCATGCTGTTGATTCATCTGAGATGGCATTTAAAATTGCGGGCTCTATGGCTGTAAAAGAAGCTTGCCAGCGGGCAAAGGCTGTATTGCTGGAACCAGTCATGAAAGTAGAAGTTGTACTTCCTGAGCAATACCTCGGTGATGTTATGGGAGATCTGTCTTCGCGCCGTAGTGAGATTCTGGGGACGGATCACAGGAAGGATGCGGTGGTGGTAAAGGCCATTTCGCCTCTGTCTGAAATGTTTGGTTATGCTACTTCATTGCGGTCAATGACACAAGGAAGAGCGGTGTTTTCCATGGAATTTGACAATTACAAACAAGCACCAAAATCAGTCACTGATACGATAATTGAGAAGTCTGGTCTTGTGGCTGAGCCGGCATAAACTGGATAGGAGACTTATCATATGGCAAAAGAGAAATTTGACAGGACGAAGCCCCACCT
>DTTI01000016.1:6445-14358 GCA_012964825.1 Candidatus Neomarinimicrobiota bacterium | reverse complement strand
CACTTTCCCAATCTCAACCTGGGAAGTGACGGGGGGACGGTCGGGATGAAAGAAGTACCCACATTGTGATATAATTTTTTGAAAAAATGAAAAACCCCCTCGCCATACTTCTTTTGCTTTTGAGCTGCGTATCTTATCAATCAGTTTTTCAAGGTGAATGGTTTAATGACAGCAAAGTAAGGGAGGTTTTTAGTGAAGCCTCTGTAACACGATATCGGGTAAAAGTATTTAAAGGTGAAGATGGTTGGTTTATTGAGAGGTGGAGTGAAGAAGCCACTTTTGTTGGGTTAGTGATGCCTAGTGAGACTAGAGACCCTGGAAGGGAATCTGGCATCTATTCCGTTAAGGAAGCAGTTGATAAAGGATACCTTATTAGGTATTGGGACTCAATAACATTTATGTTTGAGCCAGGGAGTGATAATAGGGTTTATAAAATAGAAAACCCTTGGTTCGGAGACTCTTATTATGAGACAATGGTTTATAACAGGAAGTCTGGAAAAAGAGAGCCAGTTAAAACAACCATTAGTCTTTTGGAAAAGGATATTTTGTTAATAGGAACTGAAAAATGGTATCGGTATAAAGACCAATAATTTGATTTTAAATTTCAACTTGGAAAGTGAAGGGGGGACGGTCGGGATGAAAGAGGCAGCAACATGGTGATTTAATTGGCTGTACTGACCATTAATAAGGAGAAATCATGAAAACAAGGCTGTTAGTTTCATTCACGGCACTTCTGATCATTGCGGGCTGCGCAAGTGAAATCGTATCAAAACGGATCCAGGTTGATGTCAACGCGGAAGATGTTTGGCAGGCAGTTGGCACTGATCTAAATACCTGGGGTAAATGGGACCCCACCATTGATGAATGGTTGCTTGAATCAGAAGGTGAATTAGGTGAGGGTAGTTTTACAAAATATTGGATCTGAAAAAATTGGGCAACCATGAGAGTAACAGAATATAGACCGTCAAAAAAGATAGCCTATGAATTGGTTGAGACCAACTGGCCCGCAAAGAAATGGGATTATGTGATCACGCTTGAAGAGAAAATCCCAACACATCGGTTGAAATCAGTATCACATTGGATGCGTTTAAGAATCCCATAAGTGTGTTTTTCAGAAGCAGCGGGGTTAACAAAACACTCAAAGGATTAAAAGATTATGTTGAGAAGTAGGTCATTTCCGATTTCATAGGACATCCGCACAATTATTAAATCTGTTTGGAAAAGTGAGGGGGGGTAGGGTCGAGAAAGAACATGCACAGACATTGGTGTGTAGTTTTTTGTAAGTTACCTACTGGTATGTGGCATCACCGGTTCAGACACTTAACTAATCAATTTGTCCACAATTTTATTGGAGGTTAAAATGAAACAAAGATATACAATGGGCTATTTATACTTTTTCTTAATAATGCCATTAATGGCAGGTGAGGATAATTTGGTGAGGAAAGCCAATTATCAATTAGCAGGAAGATTTGCACCCTATAAAATTAAAAAGCTCATGTACAGTACATCTATTAATCCCAAATGGATTGAAGGAACAGAAAATTTTTGGTACGAATGGAAAACATCCGAAGGAAAAATATTTTATGTTGTTGATCCAGTAAAGAGAACGAAGGAAGAAATATTTGATAACGATAAAATAGCCGCCGAATTAACCCGCATCACCCTTGATCCATGGGATGCACAGCATCTGCCAATAGAAAAAATAAAATTTATAGATCAAAACACCCTTCAGTTTGAGGTGAAATCTTCCCAGGATGAGGAAGAAAAAGAGGAAGATGAGGATGAATTAGAAGAGGAAGACCAGGAAGAGGAGGAAGACAAGGAAAAAGAAAAGAAACCCAAGAAAATAACCTTCCATTTTGAATATAAAATTAAAACCCAAACATTAAGGGAATTGAAGGACTGGGAAGCACCGGACGAACATCCCCAATGGGCCAGCGTTTCACCAGACGGCAAGACGATTGTATTTGGCCGCAATCATAACCTCTATATGATGAATTCTGATGATTATAAAAAGATACTAGATGCTGGGCGGGGCAAGGATGAAAAGAAAGCCGAGAAGGCCATTGAGAAAGTATCTGTAAATGAAATCCAGTTAACACACGATGGAGAAGAACATTTCGGCTATGCAGTATTCAAACGGGGCGACACGGATGATGAGCGGGAAAAGAATAAGGACAAACGCAAACAGACCAGAATTTATTGGGCAAAAGATTCCAAAAAGTTTGCCTTTATTCGCGCTGACCGGAGAAAGGGCAAAGAATTATGGGTGATTCATTCCGTAAAGAATAAACGACCCGAACTGGAAACATATAAATACGATATGGCCGGTGATAAAGATGTGGCTCAATACGAGATTGGAATCTATGATTTGAATACCCGAAATATGTTAAAACTTGATATCAATAAATTTAAAGACCAGCGCGTTGGCATTCATTCCGGTCGGCAGTTCCGATACCCTGATAGCGATGAACCCAAAAGAACGGTATGGCTTGCTGAAGATTCAAAAAATCTATATTTCTATCGACAGAGCCGTGATTTACATAAAGTGGATGTGTGTGTAGCTGATACAGAAACAGGTGATGTGAAAGTACTTTTTGAAGAAAAATTGAACACCTATGTCGAACTGCAAAGGCTGGAACTGCTGAAATCAGGTGATATGCTCTGGTGGTCCGAAAGGGACGGCTGGGGACATTTATATCATTATGGGAAGAATGGAAAACTGAAACGGCAAATTACTAGAGGCTCTTTTTCCGTCAGAGAGGTAATGGGGTTCGATGAAAGCAAACAGACCGTCTACTTTATGGCTAATGGGCGAGAAGAAAATGAAGACCCCTATTTACAGCATCTCTATAGTGTCTTTATTGATGGAACCAAAATGAAGTTATTGAATGAGGGCAATTTTGATCATCGGACTTCAATGGGAGAATCAAACCGGTTTTTTGTCAATAATTATTCCTTGGTCAATACTCTACCTAAATCAGCGCTCTATAATACCCATGGCAGGAAAATACTGGACCTTGAAAAAGCGGATTTATCACAACTTATGGCGGCGGGATTTCAATACCCGGAACCATTTCAGGTGAAATCAGCTGATGGTGTTACCGACATTTATGGGGTAATAACCAAACCCTTTGATTTTGACCCTCAAAAGAAATATCCCATTATTGCGTATGTCTACCCCGGCCCCCAGACTGAAGCCGTAGCTAAATCCTTCACGCAGCTTCGACACAGTACAACTTCCCTGGCCCAATTCGGTTTTATTGTGATTACTATCGGCAACCGCGGGGGTCACCCCGCTCGTTCTAAGTGGTATCATAATTATGGCTACGGTAATTTGCGTGATTACGGCCTGGCTGATAAAAAAGCCGGTATTGAACAATTAGCTGACCGCCATGACTTCATCGATATAAATAGCGTGGGCATATATGGTCATTCTGGTGGCGGTTTTATGTCTACTGCGGCCATGCTTGTTTATCCGGATTTTTTCAAAGTGGCTGTTTCTTCATCTGGAAATCATAATAATGATGTGTATAACAATCGGTGGTCCGAGAAACATCATGGCATCAAGGAGGTCGTGGACGATTCCGGCCGTGTCAGTTTTGAATATGACATTGCCAAAAACTCAGACTTGGCCAATAACCTGAAAGGGCATCTGCTGTTAACCACCGGAGATATTGATAACAATGTTCATATGGCGGGTACCCTGAGGATGGCCGAAGCCTTAATCCGTGCCAATAAGAGATTTGATTTCTTTCTTTTCCCCGGACAGCGTCATGGGTATGGAGATATGGGTGATTATTGGCATTGGCTCCGCGCGGAATACTTTGTGAAGCATCTTATCGGAGACACTTACTGGGACCCAGATATCGCCCAGCTAAATCTGGAGAAAGAAAAGAAAAAATAATTACGCTTGGTTTAGGTCTATGAATAAACTGAATCAGGCCGGCGAGCGCCGGGTCTATTTGTACTAGACACAGGCTGGTGAGTTCAGTCAGACTCGGAAGATGCTGTTCTTGAAATCAATCGGCTTCTCAACCACTTTCCCAATCTCAACTAGGTAACCGACGGTGGGACGGTCGGGATGAAAGAAGCACCCACATTGTGATATAATTATTTTAAAATTTGATTAAATTTCGAGTCATCTATCGATTATCTAACAATAAGGAGTAAAATCTAATGAACAATATCTCTTTAAGTAAGTGTGGGGGACAATGTTTGATAGCGGGCGGTGTTGTCTCATTCATTCCCTTTCTAATGCAAATCCTAGTCGGAGGACCGCCACCAGATAATGAATATATCTTTTCATATTTCGCTAATATGACAGTTGATGGTGGCTCTTTGTCCGTTCTTTATACAATGATGTCAGTGTTTGGAGTGGCCTTTATTATGTATGGAATCTTTACTCTTAATGGGTTCTTGCAAGAACAGAAAAAAGATGCCTTATTGAGCCTTGGTACATTCCTCTTCCTATTGGGACAGGCTGGTGTACTGGTTGCCTGGTCTGTTGATCCCGCAATGATAATTGCTCAAGATACTGCAAACATTTCAAACATGTTCATCAGTGAGATGAGTTTGTTTTTCATGTTCGGGCCACTATTTATGCTGGGTTCCGCACTGGTGTCATTGGTCTTGGCAAATAGGGAATTTGTTAATCCTCTATTCATGAGAATTTCGGCCGCTGTCTTTGTCTTAATTATACCGGCTTTTGCTTTCTCCACCTTTACCTTAACTGATCCCAGCACCCATAATAGTGTGTCTTCCATTATGCCAGTCTTTGCAGGATTCAGTATTGCACAAATTGTGTCATTGGTTTGGCAGATTATGGTTGGTTTGAAAATGATGAAAAACTGATACCTGAATTATACACGGATGCATAATCCGAAGGTCCCCGGTTCGAATCCGGGCGCCCCGACTTTGAATGAGCCCATCGGTAACGACGGGTTCTTCGTTTATACCCTCAGTAACTTTTTCAAAGCTCCCCCAGTAGTAATTTTGCAAAGCTCAGACAGGCTTAGACGGATGATGACCTAATGGCACAGTAAAATGGCACAGTAACGAAAATCAACATTATTTTTCTTAACCAAAAAACTCAACCGCATTATTTGACTATTGAAGGCAAGGGATATCCAGCAAGAGAAGCTTTACATCCCCAAATATAATTAATCACAGAAAATGAAGATAAAAGCACAAATGCTTCTCTTCTTGATGTCTTCTTCTTTAACGGCTGATACGGGCACTGTATTGGGCGTAGTCCGGGATGCCAATACGCAGCAGCCTCTTGTCGGTGCAAATGTTATGATTGTCGATACTCATCTGGGTGACGCCACTGATCTGGAAGGGAGGTTTGAGATAACAGGAATAGGTATGGGTACGAGGCACCTTCAGGTGAGCATGATAGGCTACGAGACGAGAGTAATTCTCAACCTGATGGTCACCACCGCCCGCCCTTTGGACTTGGTCATTGAAGTAAAGATGGTGTCTCTTGAAGGAGAGACTGTGGAGGTTGAGGGGAAAACCTTCACACGGTCAACAGCCGCCGTCTTGAGTACCATGCATGTGGACAACTTTGAGATTCGCAGCGATCCTGGCGGAGCATTCGATATCCAGCGGATGGTGCAATCTCTACCATCAGTAACATCCGCCAGCGACCAAGAGAATGAGATCATCACCCGGGGAGGTATGCCGGGAGAGAACCTGTTCCTTTTGGACAATATTGAGATACCTAATCCTAACCATTTCGGTATTGAGGGGGCCGGAGGCGGCCCTATCAATATGATCAATCCGCTCTTTGTTCAGGAAATTGAGTTCACACCGGGAGCTTTTTCGGCCCGTTATGGTGACAAAGCAAGCAGTGTCATGGACATAAGACTGCGGAGAGGCTCCACGGAACGGTTTGAGACAGCTTTTGACCTTTCCATGGCCGGTGCAAGAATCAACGCTGAGGGGCCCATCGCTGACGGCAAGGGGTCATTCCTGACCAGCACCACCTGGAGTTTCCTAGATTTAATCGTGGAGAGCTTTGGTATGACGGCCGTTCCCCGGTACAACAATCATCAGGTAAAGATCGTTTATGATCTTTCACCTAGCAACCGGATCATTTTTAATGCTCTCGCGGGATTTGACCAGATCAACATTATTTCAGAGAATGAAGTGCTTACTCGCGGAGCGGAGAGTGTTGACTGGGAGGGCGAGGTTTATGTTGTTGGTGTCAGCTTGCAAACACTCCTAGGTCAAGTTGGCTACGGATTGACGACTCTGTCCACAGTGACCAAGAAATCGTATACTTGGGTTTATAATTTTGGTGCAAAGGATTATCCATGGTTCACGCGTGACAACGTACTCACCGAATACACCTTAAAATCTGACTGGTCTCTAAGGTCTGATTTGGGGAGTTTTTCTGTAGGCACCTTATTAAGAAACATTGATTTTCTATACGACGAATGGGCGGGAACAGATTCTCTGTTCCTATATGACACATCCTTTTGGGACGGTGAACAATGGACTGTTGATGATCCTCCCACCACCGGAGTTTCGTACATTCAACCTGAGTTCAATTTCAACGAGAACGAAACCACGTGGAAGATGGGAACCTACGCTCAATGGCAGGTGGGTATTGGTCAGAGGGCGCAGGTCTCTGCCGGAGGGCGTGCTGACTATTTTACGGCTACGGAAGAATTGGTTTTGTCCCCCCGGTTTAATCTGGAACTTTTCTTGGATGACGATACTAATCTCCATTTGGGCTACGGCAAGCACTATCAGTACCCGGGGTATTATCTTGTTTACCGTGATCCAGATGGTCTGAACCGCAATCTCAAGGCGAAATTCACGCACCAGTTCGTTGTCGGCATCGAGCACTTCTTTGCCCCGGACTTCCGCGGCTCACTAGAAGCGTTCTACAAGATCTACGAAAATCTCCCTACGTATTATTACTGGACCAATCCGAAGGAAAAATATCCTTTACCTTTGGAGCACAGAACTCACTGGCTTAACGAAGGGGAAGCGAGGAGCCGCGGCTTCGAGTTCTTCCTACAGAAAAAGCTGACCCACAACTGGCATCTCCTCCTCAGTTATGCGTGGAGCCATTCCCAAGCCAAGGATATGCGCCTGTTCTTTACAGGTAGTGGATCACTGAATGACAAAGAACGGGAAGGGGAATGGTATGACTGGGATTACGATATTAGGCATCAGCTCACCTTTATCGGCGGGTGGAAAAAGAAGTTCCATAAAGAGGCATGGTATCAGGAGTTGAAGAAGAAAAAATGGTTTAGGATAGCCTCAACGGTTCTCGGACCTTTGAATCCCCTGGCAGATGAGATTGAGATGAATGTCCGTCTCGGCTACAACAGCGGCCGGCCCTACACGGAGCGGATGTACTTTCCCGATCTGCGGGACTGGGTGTCTATTGAGGATACTGACTGGAATAGTCTTCGCTTCCCCGAATACCACAGACTCGATTTCATGTTTCTGCAGAGATGGATGCTTCCCAAAATGAATATCGTGGCCTATGTTAACATTATGAACATCTACGACCGAAAAAACATCTGGGATTACGCCTATAGCGCAGATGGGACAAAAGAAGAGGTGTGGCAGTATAAGACCATGCCCGTAGGCGGGGTTACACTGGAGTTCTAATAGTCAATTAATTCTTCACCAAGTATTACAGAAAACAGGTTTAACTTGACAGCAAGGAAGACAGAAAGAACAGAACTGTGTGAATGCATTCACATCTATTCTATCACTTCATCATCTGAAAACGAACGGGGTACGGTGCAATGAATTAGACCGACACCCGTTCTGATATAATTTTTTAAAAAAATGTGCAGTATAGTAAGTAGTTATGCCGCTATCTTGATGACAAAGCGTAAACAAAAGGATTAAAGAGATGAAGACGAACAAGACCGCGTACAAAT
>DTTI01000016.1:0-6345 GCA_012964825.1 Candidatus Neomarinimicrobiota bacterium | reverse complement strand
CGCGTACAAATTCGCCGTCGGCCTTGCGCTTGCGTCAGCATTCATCCTCGTCTGGCTGATGGGTGCAGTTGGGGTGATCGGGGTTGAGGGCGACCCCTTCGACTTGATCTATTTCGGGGTGATCTTGATCGGAATCGTCGGCGCTATCATCGCGCGCTTCCAACCACAAGGAATGGCACGCGCGATGTTTGTGACGGCATTCGCTCAGGCGTTGGTCATCGTGATCGCGCTGATGGCGGGCAAACACCACAGCCCCGTCAGCTCCGTGGCCGAGATTGTTCTCCTGAACGGGTTCTTCGTCGCGATGCTTCAGGGTTCTGCCAAACTGTTTCAGAATGCCGCACGAGAGCAACCTAATGCAGCGGCAGGGGAGGCGGATTGAACCGCGCACCGGGCGATCGAATCAGAGACCGCGGACATAGGGCGGTTCCTCGGGACGGTTGGGATGAAAGAAGAAGACACATCATATGTGATTGAGGTTTGACTTTCCCTATATCTAGCCTTAGGTTAGCAAAATAGGTTTTATGATGTCATATAATACCGACTATTGGATCTTCATTTCAATGCATTTCCCATGAATATATTAGAAACAATTTATAATGAGATCGTTGGCTTTTTGGGGATCATCCAAGCGTGGAATATCCTCAAAGTAGGTGATTATAGTATGTTTAGGACCTATGATGGTATTGTTTCGCTCATTTACCCAATCATCCCTCTACTTCTGCTCGTTGAACTAATCCTGGGCCTCATATATAAAAAACCTCAGACCAAAGTTTATAAAGTGAATTTTCTGATTTATGTATTTAACCGTTTTGTGGGTCGGTTTATTTCCATTGCAATGATGAGTTATTGTATTGGTCTTTTTCAAAGATATGCCCCTTTCCAATCACGTTTTACCTGGTATTGGCTTATTTATGGTTATGTTGTTTGGGAACTGGGCCACTTCGCATACCATTATCTTGCTCATAAAGTGCGTTTGTTTTGGTGTTTGCATTCAACCCATCATGCTCCAGAGGAGATGAATCTCTCCGTGACCCATGCGCACTTTTTTTTCGAAGCCCCTTATGCGGATATGATACGAACAACCACCTGCATACTTCTGGGGGTACAGCCCGAACTCTTATTTTTTATCATGTTCGTAGATGGCACCTACGGTGCGTTTATCCATGTTGGGGAAAACCTTATGAAAGAGGGGAAATTAGGGTTTCTGTATAATTTTATACTCACCCCAGCCCATCACAGGATCCACCATGGCAGGAATCCCCTGTATATTGACACCAATTATTGTAATCTTCTCAATATTTGGGATAAGGTGTTTGGGACCTATCAGGAGGTTCAGGAGGATATCAAAATTGATTACGGTATTTCTCGTAATATAAACTCAGGGAATTTTTTAGATGTTTATTTTGGTGATATTGTTGTTTTGGCCAAAGATATTATGATAGCGCCCGGTTTTATAAATAAAGTCAAGTATTTGATCATGCCTCCTGGATGGAGCCATACAGGTGAACATAAAACAGCAAAAATTATCCGGAACAATTACCTCAGTGCCCAAAGCACTTAAATATAGTTAGACAATTGAATCTTGACTGTAATCAACCATTATTCAATCATTCATATTATAATGTGGTTTTTAATTGCACGATATACCAAGATCGGCTGGCTTTTATTCTTGACCGTGTCGATTGGTTGGGAATTAGTGGAACTGCTACTGCCCTTTGATTTTGCTATTGAAACAATCCCAAATAAAATTGGCGATATTTTTTTAAATATTTTTGGGTATGGATGTGGAAAGAAAACAAAAATTTATTGGACTCCTGGAAAGTAACGGAGGGACGGTCGGGATGGAAGAGGGAGATACGTTACTGGCTATTAAAGCAGCAAGTGATTAGTCCTTTTTTGGAGATCCTCCGCTTAGTGCTACTTCCATCCAGGTTTCCCCATCTTTTGTTTCCATTTTCTTGGGACTGACTCTGCCTTCATTCACATTACCCGTCAACCGAATGGTTTGGGCGGCGTAGGGTGCGTACCCCGGACTCGGTGCAATAATCACAAATATATTACCATCCTGATCCACCAGGCCGGCAGGTGTGCCTCGAGTGAGGCAGCGTGTGGCGCAGGATTTATGTCCTTCACCACTCGATCCACGAGATGAGAAACAAGCAAGGTCTACTACTTCACCTTCAATTTGGATATCTTTTGGTTTCTGTTTTTTTGTCTCATCCTGAGCATATATATACCCACTCATCATCAAGAATAGGATGAAAAAAGCAAGGCCAGTATGTTTTTTATTCATTGTTATTTCCCTTTTAATTGTCATTCTTCCTACCTCTACTTAGTTTGTCTGCAGAAAGGTAGTTTCCCTTACAATGCTTTTCAAGGTAATTCCCAGTGTTAACTTGGAAAGTGAGGAGGGAACGGTGGAGATGAATGAAGAGACATATTGATTTTAATTTATTGAATCCATTAATAATGATTTTATCCAAACAATCCTTAAGGAGGGATTCATGAAGAAGCTATCCGTTTTTTTACTAATTGTTTTTTCTGGGTTATGGAGTCAGCATTACCAGGTTGATTTTCCACCAGAGGAGTTCAAAGCACGTTGGAAAGGTGTTTTTGAACAAATAGGTGATGAGGCTGTTGCTGTTGTCCAAGGATTTCCTTTATCCAATGGATTTATTATGCCAAGACAAACCAACACATTTTACTATTTAAGCGGTATTGAAACACCCCATGCCTACATATTGCTAGATGGTCGAGATAAAAAAGTCACCTTATATATGCCTCCACGAAATGAACGATTGGAACGAAGTGAGGGACGAATCTTAAACGCAGACGATGAAATATTGATCAAAAAACTGGTAGGTGTAGATGCAGTGTTTTCTACTGATGATATGCGTGAGAATTTTCCTCCAGGTTTAGATAGAGGAACAGTTATATATACTATGTTCACTCCAGCGGAAGGGCAAGGGCAAAGTCGGTATGAACTGGAAGTTGCCAATGCATCGATTGCGGCAGATCCTTGGGATGGGCGGGTTAGCCGAGAAGGTCGTCTGGTACAATTATTACGAACGCGAAACCGACGCAATGAAGTGAAGGACTTGACGCCAATCATTGATAATCTGCGAAGTGTAAAAAGCCCAAATGAAATTGCCTTAATACGCAGGGCATCTCAATTGGCCGGGTTGGGCTTGATCGAAGCGATTAAAAGTACCGAGCCTGGCGTTTGGGAATACCAACTGGATGGAATTGCCCGTTATGTGTTTTTAATCAATGGTGCCCGGTTAGAGGCATACCGATCCATTACCGCTTCCGGTACAGCAAATATTAGTAATGGACATTATTATCGAAACGATAGCCAATTGAAAAGCGGAGATATGGTATTGATGGATTATGCGCCAGACTTCAGGTACTATGTCAGTGATATTGGCCGTATGTGGCCAGTGAATGGCACCTATGAACCCTGGCAGAGAGAATTACTTCAGATTATTCTGGAATATCGTAATGTTGTATTGGATATCATCAGGCCTGGGATCATGACAGAACAAGTTTTGGAAGAGGCGCGGCAAAGAATGAAGCCAATAATGAAACGGTATAAGTTTTCAAAAAAAATATACCAGGAAGCAGCTGAAAAAATGCTTCGAACAGGTGGCGGTATTTTATCTCACCCTGTTGGTTTGGCCGTCCATGATGACGGGCCGTACCGCCATGGACCATTAAAAGTGGGCCATGTATTTTCCGTAGATCCTCAAATGTGGGTGCCGGAAGAAAATTTATATTTGCGCTATGAAGACACCATTGTGGTGACCGAAGATGGCAATGAGAATTTCACTGAATTTTTACCATCAGAATTAGATGAACTGGAAGAGTTGGTCCGGGAAAAGGGGATGCTGCAATCCTTCCCAGAAGATTTGATGAAATGGACCTATTAAATCTAAGGAGGTAAATATGCCTGATAAAGAAAAAGAACTAAAACACCCTGATAGAGGGCAGAACAGGAGACAATTTCTGAAAACCATGATCATTGGAGGCGGGGCGGTTGCCGCCGGTACTGCTTTACCGGCTTACAGTGGTAAACAGGGATTACACGGTGACCATCCTGAACTAGAACGCATCCAGGCAGTATTGAAAGAGTGCGGCAGTGAATTCGGGAATATCCGCCAAGGACAATAGGAAGAGGAGAGAATCAAATGGCTATATTTGAAGCTGAAAGCTGGTTGATTGCTGAAGGCAAGCATAAGGAACACGATGAAGAAATGCATCGCTGGTACAAGTGGGTGAATGAACATCGGGAATTGTTCCCGGAATGGAAGAGTGTCCGCTATTTTGAAAAACACGCTGCGGGTGATGATTCCGGGCGGCGTATGATAATCTGGGAGTACGACAGTTTTACTGACTACGAAAAATACAAGACCCGCCGGAAAGATTATGAGGGACCCTACAAGGAGTACAAAGAAAACGACCCCTATTATAAGGGAGTCTTTATCCACAGCCGGATGCGGGTGGAATTCTGGAAAGACCTGGAGCGGGAACTGTGGATTGAGTAGCTCGGTATGAAAGAACGCCTCAGCCGTTGTCAGGAAGATTACAGATGTGAATCCAGTGGGTATACACTTCTAGAATCTGCTACGGCGTACAGATCAATATGGGAGTTATCTACATGGTTTGAACCTGTCCCGCGAAACGAAGTGTAGAGGGATCCTATGGGGAGTACAAACCAACAGTAATTTGCTTATCTCAATCTTATATCGATCATTTTGTATTTTTTCATTGGGTTTTTCTATTCTAGTTAGCCAGTCTTTACCGGATAATATTGATATCACCGGTACGGAAACAGGGGTAGTGCCTTTACCTGAAAATATTCATTCGGCCTGGAAGCAGGAGGGTTTTGTTTATTATACAAAAGTGACAGCACCCAATGGAGGCGCAATCCACATCGCCGCGCAAGAGGCAATAAGTCAGGCTCAGATCATACGGTCAAGGAATGTGCTTGAGCATTTTCTCACAGATTTTCCTGGATCCAAATATGGTGATGATAAAAGTGCGGTGGCAAATGCCATGGCTGACAACGAAGCAATTTTGTTACTACTTAATGGTAGAGATGATGGGAGGAATGAGCCAGACCTGCCAGGACAGTGGCTGTTTGAGGAAGAATTAACTGTAGAGGGTTCAGACTGGTACATGAACAATGTTTATGAAGGTCACCGGGACGCAACTTTTGAAGAAATTCTGCATTTGGTTCACGATGCTGGGATCGGTGTGGACGGCCACAATTCCATGCCTGGGGCTCTGTCTGAATATCAAGTGGAGATCCGAAACGCCACAGATCATGCCATGGCCAATGATTACCAGATATGGCCTATGGGTGCAACCAGCAACAGTGATATCATGAACTGGGTAAATGAACTGGATGATGAAAACAGCCTGACTCAGGAATACCTTGCATCTGTTATTGATAGTTATTACGGTCTATGGGGTGCGTGGGAAGAAGAGCCGGACAAAGGAATGTGGGGCCTTTATATTGCCCACGACCGTTCCGAAATAAAGACTGAAGATCCCATGGGTTGGGAACTGATGGAGATGTTTTTTCATCCCTACCTTCAATACACGGCGTGGGTAGACTCCTCATTCAGTGGTACGTTCGCTATCAATTTTGATGAAAATCTTCCTTATACACACGCCTCACAATACCTTCTTAAGGTGAGGCTCAATGGTTCACAAAATACCAATCTGGTAGGAAATGACCAGGGTAATGTTCTTGTGGGGAACCGCGGGGATAATGTTATAGATGGTAGAGAAGGTGTTGACTCTGTCATGTTCAGGGGGAACTATAGTGATTACTCAATTGAGACCGATGAAGGCAAAACAGTAGTAAAAGACAAGTCAGAGCGAATCGATGGTGAAGACAGTCTCATCTCTGTGGAATATCTTGTGTTCAATGACAAGACAGTAGCCACAGCAAAACTTTCTAATGACAAACAGCCTAAACATCCTGAGAAATTCGGGCTGAACCACTCTTATCCTAATCCCTTCAACCCTGTGACGACCATTGCCTACGATCTTCCGGAGAAAAGCAGAGTAAACTTGTCCATCTACAATATCATGGGGTTCAGGATAGCGACCCTAATTAACGGTTCAGAAGAGGCGGGATACAAAAAGATTGTCTGGGATGGAACGGATGATTTTGGGAGAACAGTAAGCGGAGGAGTCTATTTGGTTCACATCAAGGCTGGGAATTATGAAGTAACACGAAAAATGCTGTTTTTGAAATAAACTGGAGGGTAAGTCTATTTAGATTATTATAATAATTGATTCGATACAATTAATTTTCTTATCAGGAAGAAA
>DTTI01000015.1 GCA_012964825.1 Candidatus Neomarinimicrobiota bacterium | reverse complement strand
TTGCTTGTAATCCGTAAAGATTTTGCTCAATAACGTTGAGAGCTGAAATGGGGCTGCCGTAATGACCGTGCGCATCGAACATACCCGGCATGACCGTTCTGCCGGCAAGTTCAAACACCTTGGCATCATTGGGCACGCTAACATTTTTCCCTACTGCTACAATCTCATCAGCCTTAATAAGAACAGTTACATTTTCGAGAATCTCCTTCTTTTGGTTCATAGTTAGAACACGGACATTTTTCAGGGCAACTGTACTACTTGGGCGGTTGATTGTATAGATAAAAGAGATGTCGGTTTTTTTGGTCTGATTCTTTTGGTCGAGTATGGACTTCAGTTTCTTTTCAACGTGGTACTTGCCGCGAGTCCAATACAGCGTTTGGCTATCAATTGACCATGACATGAAATCCCCGTCTTCATTTCTATCCACCCTCTGGGTATATCCTTCTTCATCGGCAGCACTGACAGTCACTGTTTTACCAACATAATCGAAAGGAGTGACAAAACTGCGGTGGTATTCTCGGAAGGCAATCCATTGCATATCTGGTGATATCACCGCCCGTGTGGCGTTGGTAAACTTGAAAATCTCCTTTTCGTCCAAACCGTCCATGGTAATGGATTTGATTGTTAAAACATCCTCCACATATTCCGAGAAGTAGATACGTCCGTCCTGGCCAAAGAAAACTGTAGGAGGACGCTTGGCATAGCGGTTTTCGCTCCACTCTATTTCAGTCAAAACAGTCTCTTTTTCGGCCCTTTCGATCAATACAAGCACATAGTCAGTCTGATTTTCCAGATGATTTCCGTTTATCAAAGAACCTCCTCCACGGATAAAAGCAATATTACCTTCATTTGATACAGCAATAGAACCGTACTGACTTTTTACCGAGGTCAATTTTTTACGTTTCTTCCCGTTCAAGCTCATTTGATAAACAGCCCCCATTTCCTTGTCGTTCCAGGAGGCGTAATAGATCAATTTTGATTTGGAGTCATAGACCGGATTGGTCTCATGATCTTTGGATTTAGTAAGGTTTATAACCTTCGAACCCTTTTTTAGGTAAAGGTCTCCCAGGGCTTCAAATAAGATCCCTGAAGGTGTTGATTGAGACCAGCGGTGTGATCGAGTTACACCTTCAGCCTGTGGTACATCCACTTTGAAACGGATCGTCTCCTTTATGTCACGATCCACCGGCGCTTCAAATTCAATCTTACGGGCTTTGCCTGATTGAATATCAACGGCGTGAATCCCTCCATCATATGAAAGGAAAATTTCACTGCCACCGGTATGCCAACTCATGTTTGGATATGATCCATAGAAGCTACCGCTGTCCTGACGATCAAAATCCAGTCTTCGGCTGACTACTTTCTCTTCCCTTGTCTTTAAGTCATGAACCACCAAAACGGTCTGCCGGTCATCACGGTGTATATAGGCCAGTTTTTTACCGTTTGGAGATATAGACGGATTAGCGGCCCCACCCGGCCTATCGATATAAACTTCCACCACACCCGTATGAGTGTTGTACGTCTTTATACGGTCGCCGCTACTGTAAAGGCCACCATCTCCGTGTTCAAAGTAGATTAGACCATTGGAAGGATGCATTTCAAAATGTATGACCGGTGCCCGAGTTCCAGGCGGAATGATCTCTTGCTTACTGCCGTACAGGTTAAACATGTATACTGGATGACGAACCTTCAAATTCAATGCTGTTCCAAAAACATGTCGGCCGTCTTGTGACCAAGTTCCTTGATGCACCGGGAGTTCCATATCGGATATATTTTCCATTTCCCCACTAGCTAGATTATGCACCCACAAATCATCACTACCACTTCGGTCTGAGGTCAATAAAATCTTTTTTCCATCGGGACTGAAACGGGGAAACATATTCCACGAAGTACCCTCGGTGATTGGCTTGGCCTTTCCACCTTGAGCCGACATGAGGTAGATATGCCCCAATAAATCAAAGGCAAGTGTTTCCCCATCAGGAGATACATCCATACTCATCCACGTACCTTCCTTGGCTGTAAAGGTAACTTTTTTTGTTTGGGCAAAAGAAAACGTGGCGATGGAAAAGATTACAGCGATCAAAATACTTCGTTTCATGAGTTTTCCTCTTTTATCTGATCCAAGTTGAAAAGTTCGGTTGAGAAGCATAATGTTGAAATTGGGTGCATCCCTTACTTTATGACCGGTTTGCCATCTCTGACCCAAATCTGATCCCCCACCGTCACGGTTGCATCGGTAAAAAAGTTCCAGCGAACATAAGGTCGTTCACCACCTACCGCCCCGCCAAGCTCTGAATTATCGCCCAGCGAAAGACGGACGACTCCCGCACCGTAACCGTAATAGGGGACCCACGGATTTCGTTCCGGCACCGCCAATTTGGGATTAAAGCCCAGTGCAAACTCTCTGAACCGGCGTCCCACATCGCCCGCCTGTTCCATCTCGGCTTCAACATTTTCCTTTCCAGTCTCCGCACTGACTTTCACTACAATTCCATCAACAATCTCAAGCTTGAGACCGATGACCGGACCTCCGTTCCACTGGGATGGCGGAAACGCAATGGTGCCGCGGACAGATTCCTCCAGAGGGGCGACACGGACCGCTCCCGCCGGCAGTTCAATCTCCCGGTCGATCAGGATCACACCACGATCTGTCCGCGCCTTTGACGCATCGCCATCCTGTCTGTTTACCGGCCGGTCACCAATTCGAAAACGGATATCTGTTCCAAGCGGTGTGGTCACATGCACTTCCCTGTTTCGCATCGCCCGTTCGAAACGGAGCTGAATTTGTGCCAGCGTGTCATAGTCACTGTTCAGCACAGCCCGCTGGTATAACGCGTCTATGTCCCTCGGTTCGGGCATCGGCTGACCGGGGAGGGGATATGCGCTTCGGTTTTCCAACCAGTGAAAATGGACTGTGCGGCTCTTACCAGATCTCAATATATCTTGCATTGCGGCATAGGCAGGATGTCTTGTGGTTGCTCCCGGCAGCATCACCGACGCATCAATATCTTTGAACATTTTCCGGTACGCTTCTCTGGAAGGTTCCGCGCCGCGCCTGATAACGTCCGGATCCCACTCGCTTGATGGAAGAACGTCGATCACGCCGAGATCAACCGCTCCCGCTTTCATCATCTCATAACGCAGAGGTGGAATCAGATCGCGGAACATGTCCGGATGGGCCACAAGCAGAACCTTCTCTCCCTGCCCCACCTCCATGCGCTCGACTATCACACGTGCCAACTCCGGCCAGTCCAGCCTTAGGCGCTCTTGTGCAGAAGCAAAGCTGAAAATCAGGAGCAGTATGGCGAGGGGCTTTTTCACAGTAAGAAACAATATATCTACTCAATCTCTCAATGTCAAGGGAACCACCTCAGAAAGAAAAAACATCGCCTTAGAATGGATATTTTGATATATTGGGAGAAAATGGACACTCATCTTCAAAAACCAGAACCGCCACCCAAGCCACCTAAAGCACCCAAACCTCCAATGAACACAGCTCAGAAAATTTCTCTCTTGCTGTGTGTGTTTTCAGGATTCATATTATGTGTCGGGTCAAACAAAAGAGGGTAAAGATATCTATTCCTATGTTAAGCTCATTGATGCTACCTCAATACTTGTGGATATTGACAAATATTATTCAAAATAGGTACAATAAAGGAGTATGGTTTAGAGTAGAAGTCTACTACGGTTGAATGATTACCGTAATACGATATTTTCATTCATAAAATGATAAAAAAATATATTATAAAATATTCAATTGAATTTGTTGTAATTATACT
>DTTI01000014.1 GCA_012964825.1 Candidatus Neomarinimicrobiota bacterium | reverse complement strand
TAATGGGCGGAATGGCTCAATACTTTTCAGGTCCTCCTGAGATGAGTAATGGCGACGCTGTTTGGTCTTGGTCCAAATAAAATATAAAGCACAAAGCCCCGCACCTTAGCGGGGTTTTTTGTTTATAGACCTCCTGATTGACTTTACCGCTATCTCTCCTTAGGTTGGCTCCAGAGAGGTAGTTTCCCCATTATGTTTCCACATCAGTTTTCTCAGCCACTTTCCCAATCCCAACCTTGAAACTGATGGGGGGACGGTCGGGATGAAACATATGGATGTTGGTATTTTTAACATAAAGACCTTAGCAGCTCATGTATCCAACCATATACCAACAAATAAACCGTACCTAATTGGAATTGATGGGCTTGCAGGTTCCGGCAAAACCACATTTCTCACGAAACTGGTTCAGGTATTGGAGAATGCAAATTTGAAGGTAACCGTTATATCTATGGACAGATCCTTTTGGAAAAAGATACGGACAGAAGCGTGCAGAGAATCGCGTTTCGACCCAGAGAGAGATTCCGTGGGGGAGGACTATGATTGGAGGCGCCTCAAGTTAGAAGTATTAGTGCCGCTTCGTGAAGGCAAGACTCCAGTGGGCTTACCAAGGGTTCAGGTACTGGTTGTTGAAGGATGTTTTAGTCTGAGAAATGAATTACAGGAATTCTACAAGCTGAAAATTTTTACTGATGTCCCGAGAGATATGGCTTTAATAAGAGCCGTAGATCGGGATGGTGAAGAAGAGAGATATTGGTACGAGAACTACTGGAGGCAGGAGGAGAATTTGTATATTAGGACCCATGATCCGATGCAGCGGGCTGAGTTGGTCATAGATGGATGTCGAGAAATTGCGAACGACGAAGTGCATTTGAAGCTAACTACCGCATTCAGTCGACAGCTAACCGTTGCGGCTGATGCTTGACATTATGCTTTTCAACCTAATTCGTAAACTCAATCTGAGAAGTGACAAGAAGACGGTCCGTACAAAAGAGAAAACAGAATTTTTTTCAAAATAACCGATAACATTGGGAACTCTTTTTTATCAATGTTTATTATACGCTAGGCTTCGATAAGGAGAATAAATCTATGGGGAGTAATACGATCTTAATATTAGGCGGTGGGGTAGGTGGGCTCGTTACAGCCAACGAACTGAGGAAAGCTTTGCCGAGTGAGAACCGCATTGTATTGATCGAAAAGAACAGTGAGCACGCCTTTGCGCCATCATTCTTGTGGCTGATGGTTGGAGATCGGGAACCCCGGCAGATAACCCGGCCGGTGCAAGACTTGCTCCAGCCCGGTGTCGATCTGAAGCATGGGGAAATCAGTGGTATCAGTGCAGTGGATCAGACCGTTGAGGTTGACGGAGAAAGTTTATCTTATGATCATCTTGTAATTGCGTTGGGCGCTGATCTTTTTCCCGATGCCGTTGTGGGACTGAAGGAGTCAGCACACACCTTTTACAGCTTTGAGGGTGCGAAGAAGTTACGCCAGGCTCTAGAGTCATTTCGCGAAGGGACAGTAGCCGTTGTTGTCAGTGCCATGCCATACAAATGCCCCGGCGCACCGTATGAAGGGGCCATGCTGATTGCAGATTATTTCAGGCGACTTGGATTGAAAGATAAGGTGAAAGTTTGTTTCTACACGCCGGAGCCACAACCCATGCCGGTGGCCGGACCAGAGCTCGGGAAAGCTGTAACAGAGATGCTAGTGTCGAATGGGATTGCGTGTCATCCGTTGCATCAGCTTACATCTGTTGACGCACAGAATGGAAAACTGACCTTTGAGGGTAAGGAACATGTTGCCTATGATCTGTTGGTAGCCATACCTCCGCATAAATCACCTGCAGTCGTGAAAGAAGCAGGGCTAACCAATGATGCCGGTTGGATTCCGGTGAATCAGGGAACTCTCGAAACAGAGCACAATAATGTCTACGCAATCGGAGACATTACTTCTCTTCCCATTCCTGGTCGCTGGAAGCCCGATATACCCATGATGCTACCCAAAGCAGGTGTGTTTGCTCATGCTCAGGCGAAAGTGGTGGTGCAGCGCATTGTAGCGAACATCAATGGGAAAGATTCGGAGGCTGTTTTCAGTGGTGACGGCTACTGCATGCTGGAAGCCGGGAAATCCGTGGCTGGGTTTGCCTTTGGCAACTTCTATGCTGAGCCGACGCCGCAGGTTGAACTTCGTGAGTTGGGCAAAACCTGGCATATTGGGAAGGTAATGTTTGAAAAGTGGTGGCTGGCGCCGTTTGGTCTAAAGCGAAGTTTACTGGGGCAGATGCTCAAGACAGGCGGAAAGTTTCTGGGGATAAAGGTTGATCTGTGAATGAATAGAATGGTATTTGCAAACTCGTGTTCTTAGTACTATTAGCTTAAATATCCTAATAACTAAAGGAGAACGATGATCAAATTAATATTCAATCGGTATTTAATTACATGGAGTGGAATATGGAGAAGTTAACAAAAATGAAATGTGTTGCCTGTCAGGAAGGTGCCCCGACGGTCACGAAAGAGGAGATTGCTGAATTCAAGCCACAGGTGCCAGACTGGGATATTGTGGAGCGACAGGAGATCGACAGACTGGAGCGGGTGTACTCCTTTAACAATTTTGTGGAGGCAATAGCTTTCACCAACAGAGTGGGAGAATTAGCAGAAGAGGAAAATCATCACCCCGCTTTGTTGACGGAGTGGGGAAAAGTGACGGTCACTTGGTGGACGCACAAAATCAGAGGGCTACATCGGAGTGATTTCATTATGGCAGCCAAAACTGACAAATATTATCAATCTGGAAATTGACGGGGGCAACGGTAAATAAAAACTCACATACATTGTTGCCCTATTTATTGAACCACTTCACCTATCCATTCCTAATCTTTAGCTTGATCTTTGGAACCTGTCTCTTGGTTCCTCTTTTGTCGCAAAATTTTGATGATTCTCTCCCACTGGGCAAAGCAGTCAGTGAATGGAAAGTTGCAGACTGGTACAATTCAAGGCCACTTAAGCTTAAGGACCTCCGTGGTAAGGTTGTCCTGGTCCGGTGGTGGACGGGACCTCATTGTCCGTTCTGTATTGCATCATCGGGTTCCCTCAATCAGTTTCATGTTGAATTTGAGGAGGAAGGATTACAGGTCGTGGCGTTCTATCATCACAAGTCCAGGGAGCCACTCAACAAAGAGAAGGTGGCATTAAACATAGAATCTTTAGGTTTTGATTTTCCCGTGGCCATAGATCACGAATGGCGTACACTCAACGATTGGTGGCTTAAAGGGGGACAGCGCCGGTTTACTTCAGTAACTTTTCTCCTGGATAAAAAGGGCATCATTAGGCATATCCATTCTGGTGGCCAGTATACAAAAGGTGATGAATCATACAAGAAGATGAAGGAAATGATCAGAAAACTTCTAGCCGAGAAAGTCTAGATAAAAATTATTGTCTTTAGGTATGCAAAATCAGGCGAATTTGCGTTTGAGGACACAACACCAATAAGAAGGGATATTATGAATAGTCAACAAACTAGGGTTGCTGTCTCAGGGCAGAGTCAATTCAGTTTTGCCGTGAATGGTAAAGAGATGCCTAAGAGTTTTTCCCTTTTAGCAGGATTACCGCAGTTTATCAAAAATGCCATTCTGGATTATGATCTTTTTCCGACCAAATATGCGCTCCACCAAAACTACCCCAATCCGTTTAATCCTGTGACGACCATACGCTACGATCTGCCTCAGTCCAGCAACGTCAGAATAGTCATCTATGACATGCTTGGTCGACAGGTGAGAAGTC
>DTTI01000013.1 GCA_012964825.1 Candidatus Neomarinimicrobiota bacterium | reverse complement strand
TTCGATGGCAGTGAAATCTGTCTAAAGGGTGCTGGTGGGCCAACCTGCCTCACCCGGCCTCTTTACAGGGAATAATCGATTTATTGGTTTAACCAGTAACTGGAAACACTAACAGCGCCAAATGTGCCGTAGCCGCCTTCTACGGTGGTGACCGTCTCCTGATAGGTGTTCCATCTGAGTGTCACAGCCGCATTTGTGTATTCTGTCAGCTGCGGATCATACCCGTAGATATTGAGCAGGTAGGGTGAACCGTAGCCGTCAGGAATTTTCAGGGATAGTTTCTTTTTCTGTTGCCCGTCATTGATCACCTTTTCATAGACGGCACTACCACCCTCAAGAAAAAGATACACTTCATACATCCCCGTATCTTCCGTCATAACAAGATCAAAATTGTAGGATTTCTCTGAAAATGAGGAATTTTGGATACCAGGTCTCTGAGGAATTGTTGCCGAAGCAAAGATTGTTGGGAACGATTCCGCCTTAACTGTCAGTGTATATGTTTCCCCCTCAGCGGGGATGAAATAAGGATTGAAGAAGAGGTTGCCTCGAGTGGTGTCTTCCTCGAATTGGAACGTATATGTTGCGGAACTTTCATCATGGATAATTGTCACATCCGCACTTCTTATATCGGCAGACATGGTATCGTTAAACTCATCTACTTCAATAGCCCGTTCCACTCGAATGAATGACGAACCCGATATTCCATCCTCACGTAAAAGACCGAAAACATTCAACCCTTTCTCAAACTCGGTCTCGATGAGTTCAGTGGGCATTGGACCTGGCTCCCAGGGAAGATCGCAGCCAGACCAAAAAGTCACCAGAAGAATCAATACTACAACCCACGATTTATCACTACAAAAAGAAAGATGTCTATCTTGAGATTTCATCATCAAAACTTAATGCTGTAGCCGGCGCTCACAGCCGGCAAGGATAAGATGCCGTAAGCGTAATAGCCGTATTCGGGTATGTAAAAATATCCCATGGGATTGCGCCGCAGGAATAGAATGTTCTGCACCGTCCAGGTTAGATAGGAATCACTGGCACCAAGATATTCCGATAGCCTGTAACCAAACCCTGTTCTCAGTTTTTTCTTCCACCCAACTTCTAAGAACATCCTTGGTGGGAAACGGACATTGTTTTTTGCAGGAGTAAGGTATTGAAAAAATTCTCCCATTGTATTGGTTACCGAATCATAGGTGTATTTGCTGAGCCACCCTGTTTCAAAGGTTTTTGGAAAGCCCGAAGTAATTTGCAGTGTCGTGCTGGCAGTGATGTCCGGTGTCACTTTCAACATGAGGAGTGACTTTAATGTATGGGTCTGATCACCATCGGCTAGATACCAGTCCCCGTTTTGAAAACCAGGAAAACTCCGCTCAGCCACAGAATAAGCGTATGCAACCCAACCGGATAGCCGCCCGACCTCTCCTCTCAACATGGTCTCAACACCTCGGGCCTGTCCCTTCCCCTTTTCCAGCAACGCCTGGTGTGTCAGAATAGCCTGCCGGGTATTCCCAAAATCATAGCGGTAAAGGGTAGGCAGATCTTTCAGGTAGCCAGTAACTGTCAATTCCAGACGGTCTGACACTTTGCTTTCCACACCAACAATAGTGTGCTCCGAAAAGAGGGGAGTCATCCCTTTCAGAGGGTAATAATAGTCGACGGATTGAGGCGTTACTTCCACATCAGCCGTATTCATGGAACTCAGGTACTGCCTGTATTGGCCCCAGGCTGTTTTAAGTGTGATTCTGCCCAAGCGAAGAGAGGATGAGATCCGGGGCTCTGTCCGCCAGCTGGTTTCAGGAAAAAATCTCGCCGACCTTATACCGGCTTTTGCCAGCAGCGGCCCCAATTGAACCTGGTCTTGAACAAAAAATGAAAGTAGGTGAGCACTGTCTCGGGTTTCCACCCCTTCCGTGAATTGAAGACTGGCCCTGTTGGAAAACCGGTAATCATTACTCTCAAAGCCGACCTTAACGGTCTGACTCCAGAAAGTGAAATAAGAGAGGTTGGCCTTAAGGGTGACATCTGAGATGGTATTCTGAATATCCGTTTCGTTCATGAGCGTAACATCGATATTATTGATGGTGTCTTCCACAACCACCCTCAGGAAAGTTCTGTTATCCACATCATAAGCTGAATTATAGACGTGAGTTTCCAGAACAAGTTTCGGCGTCAAAATGGATCTGGTCCGGAGGCCAAAGGCCCTGTTCAGGGCGTTTGTGCGATTACCCACGCTATAGTCCCGGAGTTCAGGTATGTTATAATAAATGGCGTACCGGGCAGCATCAAAATCGATGTAATCCCTGGCCAGAAAGGCCGACAGCTTAATGCGTGTGTTTCTGAATTTTCTCTGATAACTGCCATTGAAGTCAGCCCAAAGATTGCCCATGCCAATCATGACACGGCTGATAATATCGCTGGTGAAACGTCCTGATAACATAGCGGTCCCTTTTCCGGCGGGAAACTCAACGGCCCCCACGAAGCCGGAAATAGAGGGCCTGAACTCTCCGTGAACTTCGCTCTGGTGTCCTTCTCTGGATGTGAGATAAAGAATAGATGCATTTCTACCACCATATTCGGCGTCAAATCCCCCTACCAGCATTTCAATATTCTTAAGCATAAGAGGGTTGAAAATCGCCCCATAACCAAAGAGGTGCTGGGGATTGTAAATGGTCATGCCGTCCAGCTGAACCAGGTTTTCCGAAGGGTCACTTCCGCGAACGTTATAGAGGGGAGAAAATTCGTCACCGATGGTAACGCTAGGGGAATATTTCACTAACTCAAATACATCCTTACCAAGCTGAGGCACCTCCCGGAGAATAACAGGGTCAGCCTGGAAACTGGAAATGTCTGTCTCTTTTTTGATAATATTCCCCCGGTTGGCAACCACCTCGATGGCATCCGCTTCAAGGATTGTTGGCACCAAGAGAACTGTTTCCACAAGAATATCCCTTGACTGTAATTCAATAGTCTGTCTCTTTTCTTCATAAGCGATGTGAGAAAATCTGAGGATAACATCACCATCGGGGATGTCACTCAACACGAAAAAACCGTTGATATCTGTTGAGGCGCCCAGTACTGTTCCTTCAACAATCACATTGACCCCAATGATGGTCTCACCCGTCTTCGCATCGGCAACATAGCCGGAAATAGTTGACGGGAAAAGGAGGCTCGGTGAAAGACATGCTAAAGAGAGCAGTAAGAATTTCTTCAATATTATATGGGTGATAATTCGTGATTTCATTATTGATTAAGGCCGTCTGAATCCTATGGTAAGGATCACCCCCAGTTCAAACGTGTCCAACGGGACGCCGCCTTTTTTAAGTTTAGAGGATGGCTTTATATCATCCAGGGCCGATATAAAATTGATTCCGGCCTGGAAACCGGCGCCGAAAAAGATCCCTTTGTGGTAGGGTGGCCGGTATTCCAACACGGACGATACGGTAGC
This sequence comes from Candidatus Neomarinimicrobiota bacterium, assembly GCA_012964825.1. Lineage (NCBI taxonomy): Bacteria > Pseudomonadati > Fidelibacterota > Fidelibacterota bacterium. The sequence goes on along the minus strand of DTTI01000013.1, from coordinate 12,046 downwards.
ACCAAGATTGAAAATATTTACCAAGTTGAGATATTCAAACTGGGTGTGATCATAACCGTTAAAGCCGAACCTTCCTGTAACGGTTGTTCGGAAAAGCATTTTTTCATTGAAGCGGCGATACCACAGTTTAGTCATCTTCTCTATGGCTACGGTCTGGTAGAACGGCCCTTGGCGAAAGTAAAAAGCAGGAATACCACGCTCATAGTCGTCATACTGGTCCATTGGATAGTCAAGTGAAAGTCTGGTCTCTATGCCAAAGCCGTCAGGATAAATGATCATGTCAGCCCAGGTCAGCAATTGGCGCCGGTATGGGTGCGGAGAAATACTTTTAGCCGCAGTAGGCTTTTCAATAAGCCCCTGGCCCTGGAGGGTCATCCATCGGGAGATGAGTTTTTCGAATTTTTCCCGGTGAATCTCCTCATCACTGGGTTTATCTTTTTTGAAGAACAGTCTGAACCCATCTTTCTTTTCCTTTGTATCATCCTTTTGCTCTTTTCCCTTTTTCCTTTTTTTATTCTCTTCTCTCACCTCCCACTGCCAGTCCCGAACGGTTTCACCCACGTTCATCTCCTCTCTTGTGTAGCCGTTGAGTACCCATCCCGCCCTGCGGGGAATACTTCTGTCATACCAGAGAGAGAGGTGATCAACCACCAGCCTTCCTTCCACTGTGACTGAATCAGCGGCCAGGAACCTAGCAAGAACAACGCTGAGAGAATCACTCAGAACCACACGTTCATCCACTGGGATATAATTCCCGAACTTGAGTTTCTGGCGTGTGGTGAGATAATTACCGGCTTCCTTTCTTCTGTCTACAATGTGAGGGAGTTCAGGAAACTCCAGAGAATCAACCGCCAGAGGTACTACAAGCGTGTCAAGAATGAGGTTGGGGATTTTAGACCGCCAGTCTTGAGCCGGGAGAACAGACGTCAACAAAAACAGGATAGTTAGCAAACATCTCATGGCGGGCGCGAATTTAATCTCTATTGAAAATTGTAGTCTTGGAAAAAAGGAACTGCTACTTGCTGGTGAGGGCCCAAGAACCGTCCCAGTCGTCGCCGGGAGGATTCTCCATGTAGTGCTCGCACCGAGGGATGTAGACTCGGCTCGGGTTTGTTTTCCGGCCGGGAAACATATCCTCAAGTTCATCGGAGGTTTTAAACGCGTCGATGGCTTTTTTCCAGTCCTGTTTTCGGTAGAGATCCAGCGCTTCGTGGTAGGCCGGAAGCAGTTTGTCATAGACATCAGGCATTTCGCCTTCAACATCTATCAGTTCAAAAACTTGAGCCGGTTCAGTCTTTCCCATAACAATGACAAAGTCGAGATCGCGCCAGATGAAGCGGTCTTTACATGCTTTGTAGCTTTCATCAGCCACCTGGATATAGACACCGTACTGCTTCGCTGACGCCTCCAGCCGGGCTGCCAGGTTCACCGTATCGCCCATCATTGTATAATTCATCCGCATGGAAGAACCCATATTCCCCGTCACCATTTGGCCGGTGTTGATGCCGATCCTGTTCTGCATGTGGTGAACGATCTCCGGCCAGCGGTCCCCTTCACCCTGCCATTTCTCGCGAAGTTCGGCAAGGCGCTTCTGCATAATGACAGCTGTGAAACAGGCCCAATATTCATGATCCTCCACCGGGGCGGGCGCACCGTAGAATGCCACAATGGCGTCACCGATGTATTTATCCAGTGTCCCTTTATTATCGAGAAGAATGTCCGTCATTTCGGTCAGATAATCGTTCAACAACTCCACCAAGTCCGCGGCCGAAAGTTTTTCAGAGAACGCGGAGAAACTCTGGATGTCCGTAAAGAAAGCTGTGTGATAACCCTCGTTCCCGCCCAGCTGCGGCTCTTCCTTATTTTTGTACATCTGGTCAATTAGTTCCGGCGAAATGTAGGTGCTGAAAGTATTCTTCAGGAACCGCTTATCTTTCTCCGCCACCAAGAAGTTGTAGAGAAAAAAGCCTATATAACTCCCACCAATGGCAATGACCGGCCGGACAATGTCCCACATAAGAAGCTGGAACAGGAACTGGGTATAAGTGAAAATGATCCAGCCAGCTATCCCCAAAATGGGCACAGGCAGAGACCAGAGAGGTTTCGGCGGAATGCTGACAATAGCACCCAGCACAACGCTGAGAAGTAAGATCACCATCAGATTGGTATTGCTATCGGTAGTACTGACAAATTCATTCTTGAGAAGAGACTGCATGACGTTGGCGTGAATCTCAACTCCCGCAAATGTTTCCTGGACCGGTGTGTTACGCAGATCCATGAGGCCGGGAAGTGATGCACCCACGATGGCCACCTTGTCCTGCCAGTAGTCCGGAGGCAGCATCTCAGGGTTCACGCAATACATATATGGCAGGTAGTAGAACGTCTTGAACAGACCGTAGTAGTTGACATACATGCGGCCCGCATCATCTATGGGAATTTCTCTCACCACCGTTCCGGTGGTATCGGTTAGGCGGAGCAGGTGGTTTTCAAAATCGTAGTCAAAACCATCAGAAGGAACACCCAAAATGTCCATGACCGCCGACATAACGAGAGATGGGTATACATGCTGCGGTCCTTCGAAGTAGATGGCAGTGGGTGAACGCCGTATGATACCGTCCTCATCCTGGGGAAAGTTGGCACTCCCATTGCGCCGGGCAGCAGACAGAAGTTCAACATGGGTATTTCCCAAACGGTCTCCTGTGGGAAGCTTGACTGCATCCTCAAGGGGAATTTGGATCAAATGATCAGGCCGGTCATAGCCCTCCGGCTCGGAATTCATCCTGTAGAGAAAATTGAGAGAATCCTCCTGTTCGAAAACGAGGGCGTGGTACGCCTTCTGACTGGTGAGCGTGGATGTTACAAAACGGGCAGGATCGTTATCTTTAAGAAATTGCTGAGTGGCTCCCGCAATGGCTTCATCCGTCGGCGGACTCGCAGAGGTGATGGTATTAACCAGATCGTAGTTATATGTGTTCTCGGGATCGAAGATTATATCAAAGAGGAGTGCTTTCGGCTCAATGAGGCTGGCGGAGTCGATGAAATAACCTTCGCCGGAGGATCCGTCTGGAAAGATGGGCACAACGGCAAAATTGTAACCGTCCCATTCCGTCCGTCCTGATATGGTATGCATCACATCGTATGCATCGCCCATGTATTCGAACTCAGCCTCCGGATCATTCTGTGCCTGCCTGAAGACCTGGTAATAGTCTAGCGCCACATCATCTTCTGGCGGGGACCAGTATAGCTGAAGTGAGTTGGTCACCACATCGATGAGCTGACCGTGGTAAGCTTGCGGCCAGTTGAAATAACGGCCGAGGCCCCCTTCCTCTACTGGTCTTACCGATTCCTGCTCTATATCGATGATGATAACATCATCAATGGACGCCTCTTCCACACCCACCACCTTGCCCCGCATGCGGGCGTCGTAGGATTGAAATTCATATCCATCCAGCAAGTCATCAACAAATCCAACCTGGTAGGTGCCCCACCCTACAATAATACCCACGCCGAGCCCAATGGCGGCCCCGATGAAAACACGTTTCAGAAGGTCAGACATGATTCACGTCTGAGTGATGGAATGTTGGAGTATTGGAGAATTTAGAGATGTATTACTTCTGGCTATCCTGCTCGCTGTTCCACTGGACCCACGGGTTCTGGGCATCAGCCTCCTTGTCGAACTCGAACATGTGGTATTTGCCGTCAGCCCGGAGATTGATTTGCATCCCCTCCACCAGAGTGATCCACTCTTCCAGTGTTACCTCAAACGGACCGGCAACTTGTGTCGGCGCCTGAATGGTTTGAACCGGAGCTAGGGAAAACTTTGGCGGTCCCCCTTGCTGCTGCCTCTGCTGAAGATCATCCCTGCGCATTTTGGCCAGGTTCTCAGGTGTGTTAATGTCTACCTTTCCTTCATAAACTAAAACCTGACTTTCTTTGTCTCCGGCGTTGGCCCGGTACTTTGTTCCCCGAATAGCCGCCACGGCGGTGGGTGTTCTTACTGCTATATTCTTCTTTTCACCGAAGGCAGCCTGTGCAGCAACCCACACCTTCCCCTTATTGAGGTTGGCGTTAAAGTTCTTCTTCATTGGGGTGACGCTCGCTTCTGTTAGTTCAAGTTCGGAATTTTCCGCAATCCGAACCTTGCCGCCACCGTTGAGTGTAATCTCCGCACGTGACTTGGGCTTTGTCCGCACCTTGTCTCCCGCAAAGACAGGATGCCTCACTTTTGCACGCGCCCAGTCAGTTCCGCCTGCTGACTGCACTTCCACAATCCCGAGAGGTAGGGTGATCTTACCAAATTCAGTGGCCGCCGGTCTGAACGCCAGCAATGCACCTACTAGTGCGACGGCTAAGGGAACAAATATTTGCCTAAATCTCATCCATTTCCCCCTGTGAGAAAATACACTTTGTTGAGGAGGATGACAAACCACATTTAACAGTAAATTCAGAAAGTTTCATCACTATATTGCCAATGATCAACTCTCTCTTCATATGAAATCGAGCCACTGTTTTTTCATTATCGTGTTGATGACGTTGGCCACAATTGGGCTGGCTCAGGTGCGTGAAGTCTCTATCTCCTACGATGGCGTTCCTGGATATGACTCGGCATTGGGCCAAGTTCTGGAATGGAGCAGTCAAATGGAAGGCCCCCGCATCCGATCATCTGAAGAACCCCCTGACGGACTGCGCTTGCGGTGGTACGGCGCCTCGGGATTTGAGTTGGGAGACAACAAGACGACAATCCTCATTGATCCATTCGTTTCGCGCCCCCCTGTTAGTAACCCACTTGCTCCACTAATGATTGATACCATAGCTGTTGATGAACTCATTCTTAAACCGATGGGCAACCGAAAAGCAGATGCTATTCTTGTTAGTCATGCTCATGCTGATCACGTTATGGATGTCCCTCTTGTAATTTCAAGATCCACAACGGCAGATCACAGGCCACTACTCGTGGGGGATCCTAACACAGTGACTTTGGTGGAAAGTTATCATCTTTCGGTGGAAACACGTCTCCTTGAATTTGATGATGGTGTAGTACACTACTTAATCGGGCAGTTTGGAGACTTCACAGTAGAAGCTGTCCGGTCACTCCATCCACAGTACGACTTCCTACCGTGGCGAGGTCCTAGAGGAAAGATTGAAGGGCACCCCCCGTTCACCGGATTCGATTACCTCTCCTACCGGGACATTGCCATCGCTTATATCATCTCATACAGGGGATTGAAATTCGTCTTCTGCGATGGAGCAGTCCTCCAAAACCTCCAGGCAATCGGGCGGGCGGATCTGCTCGTTCTGGGAATCCCGGTGAGGGAAAACAACACCATTGCCGAGGCCCTCGCAACCCTCCGCCCTAGTTTTTTCATCCCGACCCATTACGACGACTTCTTCGTTCCGTTCCATGAAATGGACCAGTTTGATGTTACCATCGATTTGACGGTTTTCTTACCCGGGAAGAATAAAAAGGAAATAACGCTTCTCGATTTCAGCCGTTTCGGGGAATTTTTTGAGGAGTTTCCCGGCTATATAAGGAAAGCCAGGAGCAAATTGCCAACCGAGTCACAATCGTTTCTCGATCCCAGGCTGAGGATACTGAAACCGCTCACCTACTATTCTTTGGAAAGCCTCATCTTGAAATAAAAAAAGCCGCCCCGGAATCCGAGACGGCTTTCAAAGCCTCGCCATCCGCTAAATCTATTTCAGCATAATCAGCTTCCGGGCGTCCTGGAAGATGGCTTTGCCGCTACTGAAGGCTTCCATTCGATAGAGATAGACGCCGGTGGACATCATTCGGCCAGCATTGTTCCGACCGTCCCAAATGAGGGCGTGGTTACCGGCACCGTAGGCTTGGCGGTTTGCCAGGATAGCAATCTCCTGGCCCAGAATATCGTAGACAGCGATAGAAACGGAGCTTTCCTCAGGCAAGCTGAAACGGAACGTTGTTACAGCGTTGAACGGATTGGGGAAATTCTGTGACAGCTGGTACTCAGCAGGAACCACATCGTAGGCATCCATAGCACCCCGGGTGAAGGCCGGAGGCCCCGTAACGATGACAAAATCGCGCCCTTCATCACTGCATGAACAGGCAAAGTCGTACGCAGGTTCGACCCTGAGGTCGGTCACCATGCCAACGGCGCGATCAATAAGTACAACATCCCAATCTGAGGGAAGCGATTCTGTCCACTCAAAATCGAGTGACACAACACCTTCCTCATTGGTTTTAACGACAAAAAGCCACTCATGACCGTCTGCCTGGGTGCTGTGAACATCACGGCTGTAGAAGCCACCACGCTCACTCCAGTGGGTGTTGTCAAAGGCAACCGAGATATAGTTACCTATGACCGGCGGCTCATGGCGATCCGCTACGTCCCAGATTTCGGATGCATCGGGCATCACACCAAAAATATTTTCTGTGTCATCCACACCGTTCACACGGGCAATGATGTTCCCTTTCCAATCGAACGGTTCGTTTACAGCCTCCCGCGCCAGTAACGTATTACGTTCAAAACCGACATCCATTGATGTGGCGGAGTAGGCATAGACCCAATAACCGTCGCCGGGACTCATGGTAGTGGTGGTAGAATAGCCACTGCCGGAATAGCGATAAAACGAAGGTTCAACAGCTCCGGCCTCATAAACATAGCTATTGGGCGTGAAGTTATAGGGTGAGCCCACCTGGGTCCATCCGCTCCTGAGGGAGATGGAAACTGGGTCACTGAGGTCGGTGGACTTCCCAGAACCGCCCGTGAGCACATGTGAACCAAGCGTAATGATCCAGTAAGCCTCGCCCGGGTTCATGCTGGCATACCCCGACTCGTTGTAGTCAGAACCGTTCCACCGGAAGGTTCGCCATTCTGTGGCGTCATCTGATTGTTCATTAGCGACAAGAGTTGCAACCATTGCGTCAATTGCAGATGACTTATTGTCAAGCAGTCCCGGAGCAGAAATCATGCGATAGACTTCTGGGCCGGTGGAGCCGATGGGAATTTCATCAAAAGTGACTTGAATGAACATGGGGTCTGACTCCAAGGTCTTCCCTGAAAAATCTTGAACAGAAAAATACCCCACGAGTCCTTTGTTGGTCATATCGCTACCGGGAATGGTACCCTCCCAATCGTACGTCATATGCCAGCCTCCATCAGAACTACCGGTTAAGTCAATTGATCTGAGGGAGGTGCTACCACCAATCATATACTTAAACTCGGCGCTTTGAGTCCCTGCATCTGTTTGGATTTCGACGCTAACCAGAGCGTCCGCTCCTTCATGGGCTGCGGAGGGTGGTGACATACCCACAATCTCTATTCTGGATTCACCACCGCCGCCGCCTGCGCCTATGTCCAACTCAACCTTTGTATACCCTTGGTTATCAACGAAGAGCTGATCCATCCCCATTTGAGGTTCACCTTCATCCCACCACCCGTTTTCATTAAGATCAAAAATCGCATCGACCTTGTATGGTCCCGTGTTGGGCCCGATAGCGGGATCAGTAAAGCTTAGCATCCATCCCTGCGAAGGAGAGGGTGAATTTTCACCCCTTCTCTCAGACATTGAGGGTGGATCATCCCAGGTTAGTCCTGGAAACCAGACAGCAACATCAAGTTGTCCGTTGCCAACACTTTGGTTGAGAATAACTTTTACCTCAATAGTGTTCTGCATACCGGGACCGGGACCGCCACCGCCGCTATCAAATGCATCCTGGGTTTCCCAGGCTCCATTGCCGTCGATTTCACCATCATTTTCATGACTAGATTCATCAATAATTTGATTGCCGCCGGTCTCGTCGAAATGCCACAGCATGACCGTATGCTCCATGGGTCCATAACTCTGGTTCGGAGGCTGGAAACTGCCACCGGTGGGACGCGTATCCAGCATAAAGTGAACCTCGTCCATGGTATAGCCCGACTCTTCACCACCAACGCCCTGTGACCGGGACCCGAACTCAAAGGGTTCGTTGGAACTGTGGAGTGTTCCGCCAGCCTGTTTGTGAGCATCTTTCATGGTCGTACCGTTAAAATAGATTGACAGGTCCGTTCCGTTATATTCAACATAAACCCAGTTAAAACCGCTCACATTCACATCCGCTGGAGGTAAACGCAACTCAAGAGGTGTATCAACAGTGGTATAGGGTTCAGCATGAAACTGAAAAACCATGTCAGGGGTACCAGTGCTCTGATCATAAAAGGACCTGAGATAGATGTCCGGATCTTCAGAGCTTGGATCGGGATATCGTTCGAAATAAACCTGCTCTGTCTGCCAGGTCTCGCCGTGGTAGATCACAAAAAATTCCATGCTCCATCTGTCAGCACCGTTAAGTTGATCAACATTGACTAATACCATATCCCCCATCTGAAAATCATAGGAGCCGCCAAAGAGAGTCATAGGAGCCAGCAGGGAAACAAGCAAAACTTTACGAAAAACTTTTTTGTATCTGTTAAGCATCTTCATCCCTCCTAATTGGAACCCGGTTCCGTAGGTGGATCAGGAGGCATAGGCAAATCTCCCGGTCCGGTATCCTGCCCCAGGAGTTCATCCAACATCCCTTCGCTATAAGCATAGTAGCCACCACCACCAATGGCCACTAGAAGGAGAAGTTTAAAAAACCCGCCACTTTTCTTTTTTGGTTGTTCGGCTTCAGCCACCGGTTCTTCAGCAGCCGCAGGCTGTTCTTCTTCCACGGGAATGCCTGCAAGATCCTTGACCACCAGTTTGAGAAGACCCAGAAGACCTTCCACACCGCCTTGAAAATTCCGGCTGGAGACTTTACTGATCTCACCTGTGCCAACATCAAACATTCGAACATCCAGGGTCCACATGGTGCCGAGTTTACCTATACTACCCGTTGCCATAGCCTGCACACCCAGCATTTTTCCCATCTCCACAGCACACTCTGCTGAGGTACACCCCGTCTGCTGGAACCCCTGTTCTTCCAGAAGCATTTCCATCTGGCCCCGTTCCACAACCTGGAATACACCAATGTTAACCATTTCCGAACGCAGACGATCGGTTAGGGTAGCAGCTTCCATGGCTGAAAGGCCTCGACCCTCAAGATCCATAACAGCAACAGCTAGCCTGTCTTGAGAATGAACGGTAACAGGAAATGAAAAAAGGAAAATAGTCCACGCAAGAAACAGTGAAAGTGATTTCTTCAAAACGGCCATAGGTTTACCTCTCTGGTCTACTGAATAGAGACAACTTAACAAATTTCCCCTTTACACAGGTGTGAATCAGCTAACAATAGGTATATCTAAAGTGATTTTCAAGTAGATTAATACACTTTCTTAACTGTCATCGCCCCGACCTTCATCCGTACAGGCCCCGTCGTCCCAATTTTTCGGGACTGTTCGCAATGACTAAGAGAAAGTTATCACTTCACCAGCACCAGTTTCCGGCTCTGGGTTTTCAGTGCCTTACCACTCTTGCTGGCGATGCGGCCGTAGGCGAGGTAAACACCACTGGCCACAGAGTTGCCGTAACCGTCCTTCCCGTCCCATATAAAGGTATAATACCCTGACGGCCTGAACTCACGCTTCGCCATGATGGCTATCCTTTCACCGAGTAGATTGTATATCTCTAGATCAATGTGAGCATCATCCCTGAGGGATATGGTGAGGGACGTCTGGGCGTTGAACGGATTGGGGAAGTTCTGTGACAGGTTGTACTCATCGGGGAATAGGTCCACACCGGCGCTGTTGGACTGGACGAAATCCCTCTGACCAGCCACGAACCGCAGTTCCTTCCGGCTGTTTTGCGAGGCTACATCAAAAAGATACTCAGGTTTCCATTTAAGGTTCTGAGCGGTCCTGGATGACTTGTCTATAAGAAAAATATCAAAATCTTCAGGAATACCTTCAAGTCCCTCGAAAATGAGGTAGGTGTTAAAGTCAGGATCACCGGAGATCACCTCCATGTCCCACACCTGGCCTTCTTCAGAGACGGAACGGATATCAGTAGTATAGATATCGTTATGCTCTTCCCAGTCATCATGGGGCATCCTAAGGGAGACACTGCCGGGGAGCATGGGAGGCTCATAGCCGTCCAGGGGATCATAACCATCCTGAGCTGTATATCTTACACCCACAGTGTTAAGATTATCTGACCCAAAACCGTTGTTGGCACTGATGTCCACCAGCCACTCCCCTTCTTCAAGACCACCAGAGCCGCTTCTGGCAAGCCGCATAGAGGACCTCGGTTCAATATAAAGCTTGCTGGCGGTTGCTGACTTATAAGCAATCCCTTCCCACGGCTTCAGGGTGGAGGCTGTCCGCCATTCACCGCTGAAACTGTAAACATTGGCATCATTGCTGAGAGAAGTACCGTCATTGGTGGTGATCCTATCCAGAGAGATATCAAAGTCAAAGGGGTTGCCCACAAGGGTCCAGTCACCGCTGTTGAGATTTACCTCAAATGGCTGGCTGGTACTGGCTGTCTCCCCCGCATCGGTGTCTATAGTGACCCCATCCAGAGTTGTAATAAGAAAATAGGAGACCCCTGGTCTGATGCTGACGCTGGGATACTCCTCATAGTTCCCGCCGCCACTGTAACCATAGAAACGCCAGATGGTGTTGTCATAGGTGCCCAGGTCGTCCTCAAGAATGGCAGTGGCACTACCATTATCAGGAATGATGGGAAAACTCATAAGCTGGTAGTTGGTCACCTCCTTGCCGGCAGGGACACCTGAGGGCCAGCGGGCGTTGCTCAACTGGCCATCACCGGGAATGGCGACAATAATGGCGTAAGAACCTTCAGTTGGATGAGTGGTAGTGTTGCCGGCAATATCTGACGCCTCAATGAAATACTCAAGACCCTCCGTGGTAATATCTGTACCCGGTATGGTATAGCCACTAGAGAGAAGATCGAAAGGACCGTTCCACTGGTCCTCACCACCAAACCTGTGGAAAAGCTCAAGATACATAACACCGGAGCGGTTATCACTGACGCCGGCACCAATGGTTGTGGACTCACCCAGCGTTGCGTTTGTCACCGGGATGTGAGAAATGTTGGGCGGTGTCCTGTCAACATCAACAGTCCATGTAGGTGACATTTTGACATTCCCGCCGTGATCAAAGGCTTCTACATACCAGTTGATAGACTCCTCAGGAAGCGGGTCATCCAACTCGAAACTGATGACATCAGTTGAACTGGGATCATGATCATCCACCCAGGGATCTACAAAATAGACACTACTACCTACATGGAGATCATAGTACGCCAGACCGGAGGCGTTATCGCCTTCCTGCTCCCACTCAAAGAGAGCCTCCTCTTCGCTGTACCAGCCACCAGGAGAGGTGAGATCAAAGTCATATGGCGCTTCATCATCCCACATGGCGTGCACTTCAGCGGAGTTGGCTTCATCCGACTGCTGGAACTCGTCCTGTAGCCACACCTTGATGGCAAAATCGCCATTATAGGGCATCTGCCCCCCTTCCACCTTATTTATGTTCGGTTGAGGAAAGAACTGGGGATCACCATTTTCAAACCTAAACCAGGCACCTTCGATATCGTAAACCCACTCCGGATTCTCCCACTCAATGGTAAAATTGTTATCCTGTGTCCAGCCGTCGGGAGTGATCCTGATATTCACAGGTGCCGGCGGCGGCGCCTCTACCTTCTGCCCCACAAAGAAACTGGCGGACTCAACAGGAATATTCCCCGCCAACAGGGCCCGTACCCTGAACTGAAAACCGACGGGTGTATCATCGGCTGCCTTGATGGTGGCTTGGGCAATTCCGTCTGTGGTGACAGCCTCACTGGACTCAACAATCACGTACGATGAATCGGGAGCAATTTTCCACTCCACGGATGAGCCGTCCTCAATGGCAGTACCGTCCCACCCCCTCACTGTTAGCTGAACTTCAAGGGTGGCACCGGGGTCAAAGGTGGCCTCTTCCGGAGAAAAGGTGACTTGCAAACCGGCACCCTGCTCATAGGCACCTACATCAGGGGGTGTCTCCGGAGGCACGGGACGCATCTTGCCGGTGATATCATCGCTAGGTGCGGTAAACCCTTCAAACTCAAGGGTCCCCCGCTCAATGGACTCACTGAAACG
>DTTI01000012.1 GCA_012964825.1 Candidatus Neomarinimicrobiota bacterium | reverse complement strand
GAGATTCGAACTCACGACCTCTTGCTCCGGAGGCAAGCGCTCTATCCAGCTGAGCTACGGGCGCATATAGTTTACGAATTTACTAAGGCTGAAGATTCCCTAGGATATGGAACGCTCAGCCGCTTCAACGGTATTTTCAACCAGCATGGCAATGGTCATAGGTCCCACCCCGCCGGGAACGGGCGTTAGTGCTGATGCTTTCTCCCTAACCGATTCAGCATCTACATCCCCAACAAGTCTGTATCCCTTTTCAGAATCGTCTTCCACTCTGTTAATGCCCACATCGATAACAACCGCTCCATCACTAATCATATCACCATTGATGAGATTAGGCATACCCGCCGCGGCAATAACCATATCCGCCTGACGTGTATGAAAAACGATGTCAGGTGTCCTGGAGTGACAAACAGTCACTGTTGAATTACCCGTATCGTTCTTGGCACTAAGCATGAGGGCCATTGGTCGGCCAACAATGTTACTCCTCCCCACAATAACCGTATGTTTACCGTTAGTCTCAATATCATAAAACTGCAGAATTCTCAATATTCCTTTTGGCGTGCATGAAATAAAACGAGGTTTACCTAATGCCAGAAGTCCCATATTCTCAGGGTGAAATCCGTCCACGTCTTTTTCCGGTCTGACGTAACGCAAAACAGAATCAGAGTCAATTTCCTTTGGTAAAGGAAGCTGGACAAGGATACCATGAAGGCGGTCGTCACTATTCAACTCATTTATGAGAGCCATGATGTCACTTTGCAACGACTCCTTCCCCATAGAAAAAGTTTCACTAAAAAGGCCCATTTTCTCGAATCTGCGCGTTTTGTTTCTCACATAAACCTGAGAAGCAGGGTCATCACCCACCAATACTGCAGCAAGGCCTGGTGTAATCTTTTTATCAGAAAGCTTCTCGATACGAGAAGTCAATTCGTTGTAAACCGCTGAAGCAACTTCTTTTCCTGATAGGACTTTAGTTTCTGTCACGAATAAAGGAGATCTTTTTCACCTCAATTATATGGGGTGTTTAATAAAACGGGCAGTAAAACAGTAATTAGGAAATGGGCCTAATTGAGAGATAAATGTTCGTCAAGGAACTCAATAAGAGAAGAAGCTTTCTCTTCCACGTTATTGATCATATTATTCCGTTGATGTTTTTCAGCAAAATAGTCGTCAGTAATGCTCATAGCTGCCAGTATGGCAATTCTTGTGGTTGATTGAGAAGACGGTAACTCTTTTTCCACTTCGCGCATTTTCTGATCCACATACTGAGCAACATCAGCAATATAGCTTGCTTCAGCCTGGGCCTTTACAGTGTATTCATGGCCAAATATTGATACGCGGGCAAGATTATCCTGATCTTCGGTCATAAGGCCTCCTTATTAATCGACACTCTCAGTTTTTTCAATGAGGTCAATAATTTTCTGGATCTGATTCCGGATTGCCTTTTTCTCTTCAGATGAGATGCCACCGCTGCCGGAACTCCCGCCTGAGGTTGCTCTCAGATGTTGAAGCTCATTGACAGCATCCTTAATCCTATCTTCAAGTGATGTCAGATTTGGAAGAACTGCATCCATGTCATCGTAATTTAGCATCCAGTTCCGATGAAGTCTCTGAAATAATTTCTTCCATAATGCTGTCAATTTCGCTGTCTCGAAGTGTTCTTTCATCAGAGCGGAAAGAGAGGGAAAAAGTAACGCTCATCATTCCTGACTCTATTTGATCACCTTCATACAGATCGTAAAGCTTTGTTGCTCGCAACAGATCTGTTCCATTTTTTTGGATTATCGATTCCAACTCTCCAATGCTGACAGAAGACAGAACGCTTAAAGAAAGATCGCGATCAATGCTGGGAAACTGTGGCAGTTTTCTGAAATGTACCGTCTCTCTCGAACTACCTAGCAGTTCAAGATTCAGTTCAAAAGAGACAACAGGAAAATCGATATCATAATTCTCCAGGAGTTCACTTGTGACCGAACCAATGGAAGCAAGTGAGCCCGACGAAGTTTCCCAACTCATACCATATAAATAAACGACACTCTTCTCCAATTCTCCAAAGGATCCGTCAAATCCAAATCGATTTGCAAGATCATAGACTACTCCCTTGAGCAAGAAAAGATCATTTGTATGTTGATCCTGCCGCCACCCTTTTGATACTCTGTTGCCACAAGCTACACCAGTAAATTGTGGCGATTCAACCCACTTCTTTTTCTCGGCTTGGAAAATATTCCCATATTCAAACAAGTTAAGGTTTTTTTCACCACGGCGAAGGTTGTAGCTGATGGCGCCCAGCAATCCGGGAAGAAGCGAAGGCCGCATTATGGACATTTCTCGGCTCAGTGGGTTTACAACGGGCAGCGGCTTTAAATCGGCAAGAGTCTCTACATCCTGTTCACTAATAAGGCTGTTTGTAATGACTTCGGTGAAGCCGGCACCAGCACAATAATCTCTCAGTTCGTCAATGGTATTCTCATCATCAGGTACGATAGTTGTAACATGACCCACATAAGTCGTTTTTGATTCAATCTTGTCAAACCCATACACTCGGGCCAGTTCTTCACTCAGGTCAATTTCACGTTCCAGGTCAGGTCTAAATGACGGGATAATGCACTCATAGTTCCCGCCTTTATTTTCATAAATGATGCCAAGCCCATCCAAAGTTGCACGTACAAATTTGTCATCAAATTCCACCCCAATAGAAGATGCTGCCCTTTCACGGCTGAGAGTAATCTTTTTCCCTTCAATCACCTGTGGGTAACAGTCCACCACACCGGCACAAATTGTGCCACCTGATATTTCGGAAATTAATTGAGCCGTTCGGTTCAGGACAGCCGTCAGATCATCGTAATCGGCACCTCTTTCGAAGCGCTTTGACGCCTCCGTGGAAAGACCCAGTTTTTTTGCACCTCGCCTGACAGTGACCGGATCGAAGTAGGCACATTCGATAAGCACATCTGATGTATTTTCAGCAACCTCGGAATTCTCACCGCCCATAATACCCGCAAGCCCCACAGGTTTTTTTGGGTCACAGATCAAAAGGTGATCGCTACTCAATTTCCTCTCCTCTCCATCGAGTGTGACGATCTTTTCGTTTTTCCTGGCGCTTCTGACAATAATAGCATTTTCTTCAACCTGTCTCAAGTCGAAAGTATGGAGCGGATGCCCCAGTTCAAAAAGGACATAGTTGGATATGTCAACAACAGAATTAATAGAACGGATACCGCACTGTTCCAGTCTTTTAACCATCCAGTCAGGCGACGCTCCAACTTTGACCCCTTTCACAACGCGGGCGGCGTAGCGGGGTGCGCCTTTCTCATTCTCGATTGTAATGGTGACTTCATTTTCAACTGGTTGGTCAGATTCAGATATTGATGTTTCAGTTATTTTAAGCTTTGAATCTGTTAGCAGGGCTATCTCCCTTGCCACGCCAAGATGGGACATGCAGTCAGGGCGATTCGGTGTCACTTCAATGTCAAGTATTTCACCACCCTCACCTACGGTGGACTCCAGCCCCGAGCCCGTAAGCAGATCAGCCAAATCTTGAGGAGCTAACTTGAAGTCCACAAATTCTCTGAGCCAATCCAGTGAAACAATCATCCGAACTGCCTCAGAAATCGTATATCCCCATTAAAAAATAGCCTGATATCATCGATACCGTGTTTGAGGATGGCAAGCCTCTCTATGCCCATTCCCCAAGCATAACCGGACCATTTTTCAGGATCATAACCGACCATTTTCAGAACAGCCGGATCCACCATGCCACAGCCCATAATTTCCAGCCATCCCGTTTTCTTGCACATGGAACACCCTTCGCCATCGCACATAAGGCACGAGATGTCAACTTCGGCGCTGGGTTCAGTGAACGGAAAGAAGCTCGGTCTAAACCGAGCCTTAACCTCATCACCAAAGAATTGCCGGCAGAAGTACTCCAGAGTCCCCTTCATTTCTGCCAGAGAAACATCCTCATCAATATAGAGTCCTTCAACCTGATGGAACAGACAGTAGCTCCGGATGCTAATGGCCTCGTTCCGGTAAACTCTACCGGGGCATATCACACGCACTGGCGGTTCCTGATTCTCCATCACATGAATTTGTGTGTTGGACGTATGGGTCCTCAATACGTCATTGTCAGTTATGTAAAATGTATCCTGCATATCCCGGGCGGGATGGTGCTTGGGTATGTTCAATGCTTCAAAGTTGTGGTAATCATCATCGATCTCAGGACCGTACGCAACCGAGAAACCTATGGCTTGGAAAATCTGCTTTACTTCCCGCATGGTCTGCGTGATGGGGTGGAGCGACCCCATGGGGATCTCATCCCCTGGAAGTGAAAGATCAACGGACTGTTCTACTAAACCGGCACCGGTTGAAACAGCCCCTTCCATCTTTACTATCTCATGTGTTAGCTCAGACTTGAGTTTGTTCAACAGCTTCCCTATTTCCGGTCGCTCATCGTCAGGGACGGAACCCACTTCCGTAAAAAGGTCCGCAACTTTCCCTTTGCGGCCGAGATATTTATGTTTCAGTTGTTCCAACGCTTTTTTGTCTTCGGCCGATAACCCGTCTAGAGACTTTTTGAAATCATTGCGGAGAGATTCGATTTTAGATGCCAGTGCCATGGTTGGTTTAGTGACTGTTGAAGTTACTTTTTATCATTTTCAGGATAAAAGAAAATCCGCCAAGCTTCCCCGGCGGATTTTCAAGACAAGACGCCAAATGTCCCGTCAAAAATTTAAGTAAAAATTTGACCCGATCTAATCTTTGATGACATACTAGCTGGCAGCTGCAACTTTGACAACCTCCGAAAAGGCTGACGGTTCACGGACTGCCAAATCAGAAAGTATTTTTCTATCCAGATCAATATTGTGTGATTTCAGACCTTCAATCAGTTTGGAATAAGAGGTTCCATTCAACCTAGCAGCGGCGTTGATTCTGGTGATCCACAACCGCCTGAAGTCTCTCCGTCTCTGGCGGCGATCCCGATAGTTGTATAGCATGCCCCTTTCCACCGCTTCCTTTGCGCTTTTGAAGAGGTTGCTTCTTGCCCCATAGTACCCTTTTGCCTGCTTCAGGACTTTCTTGTGTCTCTTCTTCCGTTGGACAGCGTTTGTTGCTCTTGGCATCTATGAATCCTATTTCCCCAACATTTTCTTAACACGCTTGATATCAGCATCGCTTACAGCACCACTTTTGCGAAGGGAACGCTTCCTATCCATGCTTTTCTTTGAAAGAAGATGAGATTTGTTGGCTTTGTTTTTACGTACTTTACCACTGCCAGTAACTGTAAATCTTTTTGCTGCACCTCTTCTCGATTTCATTTTAGGCATAACTGTTTCTCCTATTTGGGCGCCATTACAATGGCTATTCGTCTGCCTTCAAGGTCGCCTCGCTTCTCTACATCAGCAACATCACTCAAAGTTTCTTCAATCCGACGAATCAATGTTTCGCCAAGATCCTGCCTTGCCATCTCACGACCACGGTACATGAGGGTGATTTTAACTTTGTTGCCCTCAGAAATAAATTTCTTTACACGATTTAACTTAATTCCCAAATCATGGTCACTGATTCGGGGGCGAAATCTAACCTCTTTAACACGAATAATATGCTGTTTTTTCTTGCTTTCCTGGTCCTTTTTCTTCTGATCATACTTCAGTTTGCCATAGTCCATGATTTTACAAACTGGAGGCTCTGCATTGGAGGCTACCTCAACCAAATCCAATCCTGCTGATCTTGCCGATTCCATCGCTTCATCAAAAGAGACAATTCCCATCTGCTCACCAGCTTCACCGATAAGTCTCATTTCCTGCGCTTTTATTCGATCGTTAACTCTTATTTTTTCTACTTTTGCGATTTTTCTGTTCTCCTTCTATTATTTATTTCATTGTCAAGTTGTTGAATTAGTTCAGTCACTTTCATTTGACCCAGATCACCTTCAAAACGCCGCCTGACAGAAACTTCACCAGCTTCAGCCTCGCGCTTGCCAACGATGAGCATCACATTAATTTTTTTCATTTCGGCATTCCTGATCTTTGCGCCTACCTTATCAGCCTTGTCATCGAGTTCAGCCCGGATACCGGCAGACTTCAGCTGTTTTAGCAGATCCCCGGCGTAATCTTCGAATTTGTTTGAAATGGGAAGAACAGCTACCTGAGTGGGTGCCAGCCATAGGGGAAAATCACCGCCGCAGTGCTCCAAGTAGACACCCAGAAAACGCTCAATGGATCCTAGAATAGCCCGGTGAATCATAATGGGGCGCTGATATGAACCGTCCTTAGCAACATATTCCAGTTTAAATCTTTCGGGCAGATTGAAGTCGAGCTGGATCGTGCTTAGTTGATGGTAGCGGCCCAGCGCATCTCTCACCTGGAAATCGATCTTTGGCCCATAAAATGCCCCTTCCCCATCCTCTACAGTAAAATCCATTTTGTGTTCTTTTAGGGAAGTTTCCAGCATCGCCTCGGATTTTTCCCATAGTTCCGAGGCACCCAGCGCCTTCTCAGGCCGTGTACTCAATTCCACTTTTACAGATTGAAAACCAAAAGTTTCAAACACAATACCGACCATTCTTATCAGATCGCTGATTTCATCGCCGATCTGATCCAGAGTGCAAAAAATATGTGCATCATCCTGACTAAAGCTTCGGACCCGCGTAAGTCCCGATATAACTCCGGCACGCTCGAACCTATGGAGCCGACCGAAGTCTGCGATTCGGAGCGGTAGGTTTCTGTAAGAATGAAGCTTAGAAGCATAGATAACTGTATGGCCGGGACAGTTCATAGGTTTAAGGCCGAATTCCCGTTCACCAATTTTCATGTGATAGAGATACTCCCTGAATAGATCCCAGTGGCCGGACTTTTTCCACAGTTCAATATCATATAACTGAGGGGTGATCACTTCCTCGTAACCAAATTCACTGTACAGTTCCCGTATAAAGTTCTCCAGTTGGTGATACAGAAATGCACCCTTTGGCATGAAAAAAGGGCTTCCGGGAGAAAGCTGATCGAAAAAGAACAATTCCAGCTCCTTTCCTAGTTTCCGATGGTCCCGCTCCTTTGCTTCTTCAATCTGCTTAAGATAGGCATCCAGCTCTTTTTTGTTATAAAATGCCGTGCCATAAATGCGTTGAAGCATTTTATTGTTTTCGTCTCCGCGCCAGTATGCGCCTGCCGTATTCAGAAGTTTGAAATGCTTTATCATCCCCGTGGAGACGAGATGAGGGCCTCGGCAGAGATCGACAAAATCGCCCTGCCTGTAGGTGGTGATCACTTCGTCGCCTTCAAACTCCTCAATCATCTCAATCTTGTAGGATTCCTTTTTTTCTTTAAAGAATTTCTTTGCCTCTTTGCGCCCTACCACCTCTCTGTCAACAACATAGTCAGCCGCGGAATGTTCTCTCATTCTGTCCTCAATCTTCTCCAGATCTTCATCACTGAATGGTGCCTCAACATCAAAATCATAATAGAAACGATTCTCGATAGCCGGGCCGATAGTCATCTGTGCATCAGGGAAAAGTTCCTTTACAGCCTGAGCCATGAGGTGTGCAGCACTGTGGAGCAGTAACGCATGTCCCTCTTTAGAATCAGCATAGACAGATGACACCTCAGCATCAGATTCCACTCCCCTGTTCCAGTCCCACAACTGCGCGTTCACCTTCGCGGCAACGGCATTGTCAGTGCGAGAAGGATCTATGTCTTTAAGAATGGAAGATACAGGAGTATCAGGAGGATAGGTTCGTGGATCGTATCCCGTAACTTTTACGGTGATCTCTTTCATAAAATTTCAGCATGACAATTACCATTATGTGGGCGATACTGGACTTGAACCAGTGACCTCTGCCATGTCAAGGCAGCACTCTAACCAGCTGAGCTAATCGCCCCGGGACTGGCGAATATAGAATAACACTTTTCGTAAACAAAATCAATAACCGGAAGGAAACAACCCTCAATTCATGGACGGGTCCAGTGTGGAACCGTAAGTATACATATCAGCAAGAACCTCAATCGCTTTCAAAACTACCGGGTCGTCATCAAAAGATGACTCTATACGCATTCCAAGACCGCCAACAGCCCAGGACATATCCCTTTCAAGCATGATGCGTATGTGATCTATTTCATCATTAAACAGGTCATCTTTATCCTGCTCATAATGCTTCCGCAAAATTGACAATGAATGCTCGATCCGTTTATCAGTCTCTGATTCTTCTACCAGTATCTCTTCCAGTTTTGCCAGCTCCTTTTCTCCTTCAGATTTTAGATCGAGTTCTTTCATTGAAATAAAAGTCCTGAACTCCTCGATGATTTCATCAGTGATTTCAATAATCCCTTTGAGCTCGTGATCTTTTTGATACTTGTTGCTGAACTGATAAAACAGGCCTTTTCGCCAGCACTCTCTCGTCAGCATCGGCGTCCTTTCCTGCTCTACCACAAAATCAGGAGTTATGCCACCGTTTGAGATAACGCGTCTTCCGTTAACAGTGGCAAAGACACTGTCAGCGTCTCCAGAATCAGTGGCAATGTTTCCCCGCAGATAACCAGGTTTCTGAATGAGGCGCCCTGACGGAATGTAATATTTTGCAGTGGTCATTTTCAGCGTTCTTGTTTCATCCAGTTGAAAAGCGGTCTGGACGAGCCCTTTGCCGAAGGAATTGGTTCCTACCACAATACCTCTGTCAAGATCCTGGATAGCCCCGGCCACGATCTCGCTGGCTGAGGCACTGCCGCCGTCAATCAGCACAGCTAGACGGACAAATGAATTAAGAATAGGCCTATTCTGGGAAGTGAATGTCCGTTTGGAATCTTCCGACCGACCAGACATGGAGACCACCTCAATCCCTTCTTCCACCAGCATGTCAAGGATCTGAACAGCTGCATCCATTAGTCCACCAGGATTTCCTCTCAAATCCAGTATTATTTTTTCTGCCTCCTGATTTTCCAGACTCCTGAGGACCTGTCTCATTTCAACTGATGAATTTCTGGAAAAGCGATTCAGTCTGATGTAACCTGTATCATCGTTGATCATTCCCGAGTAACTCACATCTTTCACAGTGATAAGACTTCTTGTGAGAACAAAATCGATGTCTTCCTCACCCCACCGGTGAATGGTAAGCGTCACCTTGGAATTTTTCGGACCGCGGATCTTATCTGCCGCTTCATCAAGGGACATTTCATCTGAAGATTGACCATCCACGGCAATGATCTTGTCATTGGTGATAATACCGGCTCGCTTGGCGGGAGAATCGTCAATGGGTGCAATGACTGTGAGAGAGTCATTTCGGACACCCAGTTGAATGCCCACACCACCGTAGTTGCCTCTGGTCAACAGATTTAATTGGTGCCGGTCTTCATCTTCCAAATAAACTGAATAGGGATCGAGTTCGGACAGCATACCCTCAATTCCGGCAGCGGCCAGCTTTTTAGGATCAATCTGGTCAGTGTAATCGGTCATCACTCTTTTGTATACCTCATACACCATTCGCCAATTTGATGATATGTCCCGGTAAAGATCGGACCTGCCGATGGAAATGACCGTAACCAGCAGTATAGCTAAAAAGGAAGTTCTCTTAATAGTTCGACTGATATTCATGAAATGATCCTCAAAACCTGTGTTAAGATTTCTTCTTCCAATTCTTCTGTTTGCTTTTGACCATCCAGAACAATATACCTGTCGGATTCTTGTTCCGCAAGGCTTAGGAAACCGTTCCTCACTTTTTCTAGGAAATCAACGCCTGTGGCCTCAATTCTGTCCCTCTGGCGATTACCCAGCCGGGAAAGTGCCTCATCAACGGGAATATCAAACAGGAATGTCCTATCAGGTACGGCCAGTTCAAAAGCGAGGCGGTTGATCTGCCTTAACCAGTCATGAGGTAAGGCCCTGCCGAAACCCTGATAAGCCATTGTGGAATCGATATATCTATCGCACAGAACGATAGTACCCTTTTCAAGGTGCGGTAGAATCACTTCCTTAAGCAGCTGAGATCTACTTGCTGCCATTAGGAGAGCTTCGTTCTCAGGAGCCATTGTTGAATTGTCAGGATTAAGAAGCACCTTGCGGATATCTTCAGAAATGAGTGTCCCGCCGGGCTCCCTCAATAGTAATGTTGGTTTCCCTTTCTCATTTAGTGTTCGCTCCAAACCTCGTACCTGAGTCGACTTCCCACAGCCGTCAATACCCTCGAATGTTAAAAACTTACCGCGGCTCACTGCCGGATTCCTTAAAAAAATGGACACTTTCTGAATTTTTACCAATGAGGATTGTGACTTCTCCCTTTACTTTTTTTCCGTCAAAATATTGTACACCTTCAGACAGACGCCCTCGCCAGATTTCTTCATAGAGTTTAGTCATTTCCCGACAGACAGCGGTGGGTCTGTCACCGAAATATTCTAAACAGTCCATCAGGGTACGTCCAACTCGCTCAGGTGACTCAAACAGGATGATAGTCCTATCTTCACTTCTTAGCACTTTTAGTCGCGATACCCTCCTTTTTTTTTTGGGGAGGAAACCTTCGAAAACAAAACGGTCTGTGGGTAGACCAGAAGCCACAAGTCCTGCAAGAATAGCCGAAGCGCCAGGAACAGCAACAACGGCAATTTTTTCAGAAATACACGCCCTCACAAGCTTATAACCCGGGTCGCTGATGGATGGTGTACCGGCATCAGAAATTAGGGCCACATCATCACCAGCTGAAAGTTTTTTGACGATTACAGGAATCCGCCTATCCCGATTGTGTTCATTATAGCTTAACATAGGTTGTGAAATTTTATGGTGCTTCAGAAGTTTTCCGCTCCGTCTGGTATCTTCAGCAAGAATAAGACTCACACCATCGAGAGTCTCAACTCCTCGGTAAGAAAAATCATTAAGATTACCGATAGGAGTGCTCACAAGATAAAGTGTGCCGATAGTACCTGTCCGTCAGTTTATTAGAGTATCGAGGCTTTTCCGGATGATATCTATTCCGTAGTCAACTTCGTCAGTGGACACGTTCAGCGGTGGCCGGAAGCGGACTGTATTGTCGCCGCAGCCAAGTATAATAGCACCGTTTTGATTAATCAGATCCAGCAGCTTGTCTCGAATTTTGGGATCGGGAAGATCAAAGGCACACATGAGACCGGCGCCCCGTGTATTGGAAACAAAATCAGCATAGTCATCCTGGATTGTCAAAAGTTGATTATGCAGATATTCGCCTGTTTTGGCAGCTGCATCAATTAGATTTTCCGCCTGGATAATGTTCAGGTAGATGGTAAGCCGCACCATATCAGTAAGGTTGCCACCCCACGTTGAATTAATCCTGCTGGATTCCCTGAAAACATGATTTTCCACCTCGTCAAGCCGGGATGTGGATACAAAACCGCACACCTGTGATTTCTTTCCGAATCCCATGAGATCAGGCGCAACATTCTGATTCTGCCACGCCCACCACTTACCGGTGAGTCCCATACCTGACTGCACTTCATCATAGACAAGCATAATCTCATTTTCGTCACAAATCTGGCGCAACGCCTGGAAAAATTCTGTCCGAAAGTGGTGATCGCCCCCTTCACCCTGAATGGGTTCAATGATCAGTGCGGCAATATCGTTTCCTTGCTCACAAATGGCATCTTTAATTTGGTTAAGGGCCTCCGCTTCCAGCGCCTCCACCTCGGCAAGGTTTTCATCGTTCAGAGGAAATTTTACCGCCGGATTAACGATCCGCGGCCAGTCAAATTTCGGGAAATGGGCCGTTTTTCGCGGATCAGAGGTGTTGGTGAGAGAAAGCGTATATCCGGTACGACCATGAAAACAGTCGTTGAAATGGATTACTTTAAAACCCATTTCCTGCCCAGATCCGTTTTTCTGAAAGTTTTTCCTCACCTTCCAGTCAAAGCTCGCTTTTAGAGCATTTTCAATGGCGAGCGCCCCGCCTTCAATAAAAAAGCTATACCTGAAAATATCGGGCTGAGTGATGGTGAAAAAAGATTCCACAAACTCCGCAAGTTGGGCAGTGTAGATGTCTGAATTGGTTGGCTTGTTCAAGGCGGCTTTGATGAGCTCATCCTTATGTTCCAAAAGTTTGGGATGGTTGTACCCGACTGGGATAGAGGCAAACATGGTGAAAAAATCAAGATATTCCCTGCCGTCCCTGCTATCAACAAGCCATGAGCCGTGGCTCTTCTCAAGATCTACAACCAGTTCAAAGCCATCTGTTAGAATGTGATTACTAAGTGTTTTTCTTACATTAGCAGCTTCAACTGTTATCATTCAAACGTCCTTTCTCAATTTCAAATTTCATCACCAAATTTAATGCCCTGAGAAAGAGGAAGTTCATTGCTCCAGTTAATTGTATTGGTCTGCCGGCGCATGTAAGCTTTCCACGCATCAGAGCCAGATTCTCGGCCACCACCAGTCTCCTTTTCACCACCAAATGCACCACCGATCTCTGCCCCGGAGGTTCCAATATTCACATTGGCAATGCCGCAATCACTTCCTTTATGGGAAAGAAAAAATTCCGCATTCTTCAAGTTAGTTGTGAATATGGCACTGGATAATCCCTGAGGAACATCGTTGTGATCATGAAAGGCTTCTTCAATATCACTGAAAGGGATAAGGTACAAAATAGGTGCAAACGTCTCTTCCTTCACTGTTTCATAGCTGTTCTTTGCTTTGATGAGCGTGGGCTGAACAAAATAGCCGGCGCCGTCCAACACCTTTCCACCGTACAACACTTCTCCTCCCTCATTGCACACTCTTCCGATAGCCTCAAGGTACTCATTTACAGCACCTTCATTTACAAGAGGCCCCATGAGGGTCGATCCATCCAAAGGATCACCGATTGCCACCTGACTGTATGTCTTCACAAGTTTAGCGCTGATTTCATCAAAACTTTTTTCATGAATAAACACTCTTCGAGTTGAAGTGCATCTTTGACCAGCTGTCCCTACAGCGCCAAAAAGAACAGACGGTATGGCTAGGTTCAGTTCAGCAGAATCATCTAAAATGATGCCATTATTGCCACCCAGTTCTAGAATGGTCTTGCCCAGACGTTCACCAACAATACCGCCAATCTGTTTACCCATTAAGGTGGAACCTGTAAAGGAGATGAGCGGAACCCGTCTGTCGGATACCAACCTCTCACCTATGGTTCTGCCGGGACCAATAACAAGTGAAAAGACAGGTGGGTAACCTCCCTCCTTCAGCACCCTATTACACAAATTTTGAACAGCGATAGCGCAAAGAGGAACAGATGAGGACGGCTTCCAGACAACCGTATCACCGCAGACGGCGGCAATAAAAGCGTTCCATGACCAGACCGCCACAGGAAAGTTAAAGGCTGAAATGACGCCAACAGGCCCCAACGGATGCCATTGTTCATACATCCTATGGAGCGGGCGCTCAGAATGCATGGTGAGGCCGTAGAGTTGACGTGACAGACCGACAGCAAAATCGGCAATGTCTATCATTTCCTGGACTTCCCCATCACCTTCCTGTTTTATTTTGCCCATTTCAAGTGAAACAAGGCTGCCTAGTGCGTCCTTATTATCGCGTAGAATCTCAGCCATGAGCCGGACCATTTCTCCCCGTTTGGGTGCCGGAATCATCCGCCATTCAACGAAAGCCTCTGTTGATGATGCCATCACTTTTTCATAATCCTGATCAGTGGCCTGATAGACAGATGCAATAACTTCTCCTGTGGCTGGATTCAAAGAATCGAGCTTCCCTTCGCTCTTAGAATCAGACCAACCATCGGGCCCGGTGCAACCACCGTAATTGTCATTTTCAATGCCTAACTGTTTTAGGAAATCCATTCTAGATATAGTCTTTCTAAATGCAATTCATTATAGCCAAAAAAGTGCGAAAATTTATCCGGTGCCGGGGGGATTCCCAAAGGAATTGAGGCAGCCAATTCAATAGACAAAATACTTGATGTAAAGGAACATTACGGGCGAGGCTAAAATGAGTGAATCAAAGCGGTCCAGAACACCGCCATGCCCGGCCAGGAAAGATGATGTATCTTTAACACCCATATCTCTTTTCATTAGCGATTCAGAAAAGTCGCCGCTTTGACCAATAATTCCAATTATGATGCTGAAGACAACATAATCGAATGAATGAATTCCTGCTATGGAGTATTGAGATGTCAGACCGCCAGATTTGAAAACGATATAGAAAAAGATAAAAGCTGCAAGAAGACCTGCCACTCCACCTTCCACTGTTTTCTTGGGGCTGATCCTTTCAATAAGTTTATGCCTGCCCCAATTTAGCCCTACAAAATACGCGGTCGAATCGCAGACCCAGACGCCCACAAAAAGACAAAAGGTCAGTTTCATTCCCATGGTCGGATCGATGGGGTCTATTCCTCGCAAACCGATCATAGTTCCCAGCAGAAGCGGGATGTAAACAATTCCCGCCAGAGTAAAGGATATATTACTTAGACTATTCTCTTTATTTCTGAAAAGTTCTAATAGAACAACTAGCACTGTGGCAATGAGCATCAATTCGCCGGGTCTAAAAATGGTGAGAGGATTGCCCGGACCGAAATAGTAATGAAGAGCTATCAAGATTGACATGGCATAGCCCGCAAAAAATTGGGGATGAATCTGCTGCTTCGCTCCCAGAAAATAAAATTCTCTGACGGCGAGTACAGATACAACCGTGACAAAAGCCATGAACGGCAGGCCTCCCAGAAATATGAGGAATAGAATAGCAGGAATTCCCAAAGCATTGACCAGTGTCCTTCCGCCAGATGATTTTTCTCCCGTAAGATCAGTCACTTATCTTTCCTTTTCATGTATTGGTTATCTCCCAACTCCATTACTTCAATCTTAACTCTTGCCGTCCCGTGACCCACAAATCCGAGTTTAACAGCAGCGCCGTAAGAACAGTCGAGAATCCGCCCTTTGGCATAAGGGCCGCGGTCATTCACTCTTAGGGCTATCGATTTTTTGTTATCCAAATTAGTTACCCTGATTAGTGTATTAAATGGTAGTGTCTTGTGTGCGGCCGTCAGACCATACATATCGTAGGTTTCGCCATTAGCAGTCACTTTCCCGTGGAAATCTTCAGCATAGAATGATGAGATACCGGTCATTGACTTTCTGTAATTCGTCACTTTGCCGGAGGCGTCTTTCTTCTTCAGGCGGCCGCTGTCCCGCTTTACATACCTAGGTGATGAATGGCAGCCAACCATGAACAGCAATGTGAAAATGATGGATCTATTAATCATACGGTTCCACACCACCGATTATTTCAGAAATCGTGGCGATTCCATTTTCTTCGCAATAAGTGGTTAAATCATTGATAATCTTAGTAACAATAGCCGCATCCCTGTAATTCGCCGTCCCCACTTGTACAGCTGATGCACCTGCCAACAGGTACTCAACCACATCCTTTGCAGACTTAATACCGCCTATTCCGATAATTGGTACATCCACCGATTTAGAAATCTTGAAAACAGAGGCAATTCCTACCGGCCGAATAGACGGTCCCGAAAGACCTCCGATATTTGTATTGACATTTGGACGTCGTGTGGCAGTGTCTATGCTCATACCGAACAGAGTGTTTACTGCGGACAGAACGTCAGCACCCCCCTCAACAGCGGC
>DTTI01000011.1 GCA_012964825.1 Candidatus Neomarinimicrobiota bacterium | reverse complement strand
CACAAAGCTGGTTCCCCATTGGAAGCCACAGTCTGGTGTGGAACGGGAAGGACCAGCGGGGTGCACCGGTCAGTGCCGGGGTCTATATATACCGTCTAAATGCCCAAGGCTTTCAGAAGACCCGGAAAATGGTGCTTTTGAAATGAAACCGCTTTCTCAACCACTTTCCCAATCCCTCCTGGTAAATGACGGGGGGACAGTCGGGATGAAAAAAATACACAGTTTGATTAAATTAAATGGGGTTATTTTTAGGAGTACTCCTGTGAAAAAGAATTTAATAGTCTTATTCTCATTATTTCTGATCGTCTCATTTGTAAATGCGGACGACCTAATTGTCGATAAAAATGCGCTCTCTCAGTATGAGACGGATGAGTACCTTTTGTTTGATGTGTTCGATGCAAATAGTTATCATCAATATCGTGAAAAAGCTTGGCCTCATGGTTTAAAATCAAATAGCGATCAAATCGATCTGTCTGATAATGCACCTGTCTTAGGAGCTCAGTTTACCCAGGAAGCATGGATCTATTCTGACAGCACAACAACCACTGCTTATAATGTTTTTTCCGATCCTTGGAACTTAGCCACTAGTGGACCTACAATACATATTATGACTACATCTGGCACGAGTATTAATGAGATAAAATATGGATTTATAACGGGTGGCAGTACCAAAATCACCAACGTTACAGTGGATATCCCTGTCAAAGTCTGGCACCATATAGCCACTACTTTCGATGGCACCAATTATAAGCTTTTTATTAATGGTGTTGAAGTGAACAATTATACGGGTGCTTCAGGAACAACCCCAACCGCAACACCAGTAAGATATATCGGTACAAATTTCGAAGGAAAAATGGATGAGATTCGAATGTGGAATGTGGCTCGTACCCAATCCGAGATTCAAGATAATATGGATAAGACTTTGGCTGGCAACGAGTCTGGACTTGTCGCCTATTATCCAGTGGATCTCAATAATAATTGGGAGCTAGTTGATCATAGTCCAAATGAAAATCATGTCCCCATGAGTAATACTGAGGTTGCATCAAAGTATTTCTCTAATGATTGCCCAGCACCCGATGGCAGTTCGAATTGTCCATATCCAACCATCCGCAGTGCGCTTGATGATGCAAGGGCCGGAGATCGCATTTATATCCGGGAAGGAAGATATACAGAGTTGCTCAACAAATGGCAGTTGAATCATTTACCTGAGGCAGAAGGCCAGAAAATCGTTATTGAAGGGTATCCAAATGAAGATGTGATTATTGATGGTACTATTTCCATTAATGCTAGCTGGGAACCCTACACTCATAATGGTCATGCCATTTATAAAGCGGTTTTAGATATGAATTCCATTTCTCAATCTATCAAGACGCAGGTTGATTCGATCTACGGTGTATTTGTGGATGGGCGGTATATGATACCTGCGATGCCTACTAATTTTAAAAATCCTACCGATCCCACAACTGGGAACCCGAAGAACCCTGAGCCAGGTACTGTCTGGGCATTAAGGATGAAATCGCCTATAAAGTATCCAGAAGAGGGCTATCAGCCTGGGAACCTTGCAAATTTAGATACGCTGGAAGAATGGTCATTTAATCCTGACAACAACACCTTATACCTTTACGCCAGCGATGATTATATCCCCACATCCACAAATGTCCGAGTAAGAGTGAGGGACAGAATATTAGCCTTTTCATTTTCCGACAATTTTGAATTTAAAAACCTCCATTTTTTTGCAGGCTCAGTCGAATTTTATAGCTCTAGTTACACAACAATAGAAGATTGCAAGTTTTCATTTAGCTCTGACATGGGCCTCGAAGGTAACATGGTTACCTGGGGGTACAATACCACTGTCAGAAATTGTATTTTCGAATATATAAATGATGCCTCTCCTTGGTACCAGACGCGTACTATGTTCCCAACAATGGAAAATATACTATTTAGGTATAATGATTGGTTTTCAGCTTCTGGACATTATGGTGTAACAACTAGAAATTACAGGGGGGCAAGAGCTGATGGGAGCTTTGTCACTGGTGGAAGCCAATGGCGATATCTTACAATAGAAAATAGTTTTACAGCTGGTATCTACCCTGCAATTGAATCCTTAACAGAGTATTGTCGATTTGAAAATCTATATGAACAAATAGATGGTAGCGGGATTCAGAGAAATCCCATTTCAGTTCCTGGATCTACAACACGATACACATGGATCATCAATGCGCCCCATTTAAATGGTATGCGCTTTGATGGAAGTTGCGCGGGCACTTATGGTGATGTGCATCATGTCGTTTCTGTAGGTAACAATCGTGGTTTTCGTTTAAAGGGGAATTACCATGATGTGCATCATGTTATCGCATATGATAACAATAAACAGGATATCAGTCTCCCATATAACAAGTATTGTGGGCCAAGTGGGACAGGCGATAAAGAAGAAGGTAACTGGAATTCTAATTTTCATAACAGTATTGCAGAGTTTAGACTGGAATGTTCTTCACCGGACTGCTGGCCTCCGGGCAGTGATCCGAATTATTATGGTAGTGAAGGATATAAGTATCCTCTTGATGCTTCTCATCTTGATTCTGTGGGTATCTGGTATGGACTAGCATTAGATATAACTTCAGCACATGCCTATGCATATCCCCATTTTGAGTTGATGGATCCGTGGATACAAAATCGTAGTCGGTCTGAAGAGTCACTTTTTGGGCAGTTTGGCGAGAACCCATTCGTTGACAGTAAACAAAACTATGATTTCCGGCCCAAGAAAGGATCTAATCTGGTTGATGCCGGGGTGATAATACCGGGGGTCAATGATGGGGTTGATGGGGATTTAAATCACCCACCCTTATATCCTGGCCAGAACCGCAGGTTTGTTGGTGATGCGCCGGATATAGGTGCTTATGAATATGGTGATTCAGTTTACTGGATCCCGGGTTATCGATATCCGTATCCAAGTGTTCCTATACCAAAAAATAATGCAGTAAATGTTCCAATGGACTATGGCCTGGCTTGGAATTATCCTTATAAGAAAGATTATTCAGGAACAACAGCGACAGTTAGTCTAAGTGGACCAGGTGTAAACCGAACTGAAAGTTTTGATTATCCATATAATGTACTGTTTGAAACCTTTCAACCGGGTGGAACCTATAATTGGTCTGTTTCAGTAGATGGAGTCAGTGGCGGTTCATGGACCTTTCAAGTCGAAGATGAGATTTATCCAACAAATGACCGCTCAATAGCCACGGCTGTCACTAGTCCAGTGCTTCCCTATCAGACGAAAAACTTGCAAGTTTCAATAAATCACGCTGCGTTTTTGCGTTTTGACATTTCTGAATCTGTGAATGCAAGCTATAAGACGAGTTTAAATCTGGTTCCAGAAACTGTTAATAGCTTGACTGGTGGAATTGTTCTGTACAAATATAATCTGAAGGGGTGGGGAGAAAAAATTGATGGCAATAACATAGGCGTTGTTGATCATGTCTTTGGCACACCAATAGATACTTTGTCTTCTTTAGTATCAGGTTCAAAAATATCTCTGGATTTGAGTGGTGTCATAAACTCAAGCGGAGAGCATTCTTTTGCTTTGGGAGTTATTGATTCTGAGGATAGCGTATCTTTTTACAGTAAAGAAAAACTAATCACTGATGGTCAAACCGTTGGTTATTCGAGCGGCTATGCACCGCAAACAAGTGTTTGGCCAAGTCTTTCTTTTTCTCAGGACAGCCTTTCTGTCGCTTATGACGTATCGCTTACTGAAGGTTGGAACCTGATATCAGTTCCATATGATGGGCTAAAATCCCATCCCGAAAGCATATTCGGAACGTTAATAAAGAATAATCAGCTGGTATACGTTTCAAGCATGAAAGGGTATTATAGACCCAATGATGCTTACGCCACATTGGATACCATCAGCAGCAAAGGTGGATATTATATAAAAGTGACAGGGTCAGCCAGCAAAATATACTTTAGAGGTCGGGCTTTTGCCGACAATTCAATTTCATTGACACAAGGTTGGAACCTAATTTCATATTATCCTGATTACGAATTAAATATAGAAGAAGCTTTTTCC
>DTTI01000010.1 GCA_012964825.1 Candidatus Neomarinimicrobiota bacterium | reverse complement strand
CCCTCGATTTTATCGAAACTCAGCCTCAGGGATTTGATACAGTCATCGGTGATCGGGGCGTGAAACTTTCGGGAGGACAAAAACAGCGGCTGGCCATTGCAAGAGCGCTTCTCAAGAATCCGCCCATTCTTATCATGGATGAAGCCACTTCATCTCTTGATAGCGAGTCTGAAAAAAAGGTTCAGCAAGCTATCGAAAGGTTGATGCAGGATCGCACTGTTTTTGTTATTGCTCATCGTTTATCAACAGTGGTGAATGCGGATAAAATAGTTGTTCTCAGTAAAGGTAAGATTGTGGAAACGGGTACACACAAAGAACTGATTGAGAAAAGGGGGCACTACAAACAGCTCTATGAGGTGCAGTTTGGTGAAATTACCAGGGTGAGCGTTGACTGACTCAATAGAGGAAATGAAGGTACTCGTCTGTTTTGGTACACGCCCGGAGGTGATCAAACTTTCACCGGTAATTGAGTCACTGACATCAGAGGATATCCCTTTAAAAACACTTTTTACAGGCCAGCATGATGAACTGTTTAAGGATGTAGCACATTTGGTACCCATGCCGGATATTCAGCTCAATATCATGCGCAAGGGACAATCCTCGGCGGAGGTGATGCACCGTGTTATGGTTGAAACAGAGCCCCTTCTACAGAGTGAAGCTCCCCGGCTGGTAGTGGTTCAAGGGGACACCACAACAGCGGCGGCAGTGGCTCTCACCGCTTTCTACCAGCGTATTCCAGTGGGGCATGTAGAAGCGGGCCTCAGGACGCACGATTTAAATGCACCTTTTCCTGAAGAGCTGAACCGCCAAATCATTTCAAGGGTGGCACAGCTCAACTGGGCACCCACCGCCACTGCAAAAGAAAATCTCGAAGCAGAAGGATGTAAGGGTACTCTTGTTACCGGAAACACAGTAGTGGACGCTTGTCTGATGTACAACTTTCCAGTGAAATACGGAGATAAGGTTTTAATAACGCTTCACAGACGGGAGAACTTTGGGGAAACCATGGCGGAGATGTTTCGGCAGATCGAACGCCTTGCATCTTCTCACAGCAACCTGGAATTCATCTTTCCCATGCATCCAAATCCGGAGGTGATGAAGCACCGGGATCTTCTCAATTCAGTCAAAGTCATTGAACCGTTATCTTATGAGGAGTTGCTCAGACTATTAAGTGAAGTTCGCTTTGTGATATCAGATTCAGGCGGCATTCAGGAGGAGTGTGCGGCATTTCGGAAAAAGGTATTGGTGTGTCGTGATAAGACGGAGCGGCCGGAAGGGGTGAAAGCTGGTTTCGCCAAGACTGTGGGCGCTGACATCGAAAGTAATTTCTCATGGGCAAATGATTCACCTGAATGGAATGGCGATAATCCTTACGGCGATGGAAAAGCTGGGGAAAGGATTGTTGCTTCTATCACAGATTTTTTGAACAATTAGCTTTGGGGTCAGCACACAGACTGGAAGGTGAAAATGCAGAGTCAGCTCTCCAATTATTAGAGACTGTAACGAGGATCTTTGAGCTGTGCGATATCAAGTATTGTCTTACAGCTGGAACGCTTTTAGGCATTGTGAGAGAAGAAAGGCTCTTGCCGTGGGACACAGACCTCGACTTGCGCATCTTTCGTCCCGATGTGAAAAAACTCCCTCGGGCAATGTGGAAAATTCGGTTCACAGGCTATCTTGCCCGAACTCGCCGTCAGGAATTCGTTGATCCACCTTTGAAAAAAGGTGAGAAGAGAATCGTGAAAGTTTTCCAGAAAGATGGTTTCCTGAAAAAAGGGAAGGTGACCATGGACTGTTTTATCGCAACGCTTCAGGACAATGATTACGTCTGGTCTTGCGGTGGGCCCAAACTGTATACAAAGAAAGCAGTTCCGGCCCATTTCTATGATGAAACAAAAATAATCACCTTTCGAAATAAGGATTATACCGTCCCGAGAGATGTTGAAAATTATCTCACGTTTCGCTATGGTGATTGGCGGACACCTGTTAAAGAGTGGGATTATACCAAAGACGACGGAGCCATCATCTCGTCTGAACTGAAAAATTGAGAGGTTCTAAACAAGCAGTGGTCCTTCTTGCCGGTTCCGGCAGTCGCCTCGGTGTTTATACAGAGAGGATGCCGAAATGCATGGTGAAAGTGGCGGGAAAACCGCTTTTGATGCGATTACTCAATCAGCTGGACAACTTGACCACAGAAGAAGCTATTCTAGTGGTAGGTTTCAAAGCGGATATAATCAGAGATGCAGTAGGGGACTTGCATGGAAATCTTGCCATCACATATGTGAAGAACGAAGAGTGGGAGACGACCAACAATGTTGTCTCTCTGGCGCTTGCAACAGATTCTCTCAATAAAGACTTTCTGCTCTTAGAGGGCGACCTGTTTTTTGCTGAAGGCATACTGGATCGACTTTTGGGCGATAACCAGATGGCTGTAGACAGCTTCAGGGAAGGGATGGATGGTACGGTAGTTACCACGGCTTCGGATAATTTGGTTGAAAAATTCTATCTGAAGACCACACCCAACCGTCCGAAGAACACCAGAGAACTTTACAAAACAGTAAATGCATACAGCTTTTCATTTGATTCATTCTTTGACAAAGTTCAGCCACGGCTCAATCGTCTGCTTCAGAAGGGCGAGCGTAATGTCTATTACGAGCAGGCAATCGCAGATGCTGTTGATGACGGAAGTTTTGCCATGAAGTATGTGAAGTTCGATGAGGGCGAATGGTGCGAGATCGATACGGTGGAAGATCTCCGGCAGGCGCGGGTGAAATTCGGCAATTAAATTATCCCGCCCTATAATCCGTTTCCCATCTATAAAAGAAAGAAAAAATCGAATTGATCATTTCGAGCCGTTTATGCTGGGCTTTGAAGGTACGTGCCTCTTTTTCAAAACGGTTTCGCAAGTGAAAATCCGGATCTTGAGCCTTTGAGAGAGTGTAGCCTAATTGAACCATCTCATCACCAGTAGCCCATTCCACAACAGACATTTCTGCTGTGGAAAGATCTTTTTCCCACCTTCCCACAGAACTTGTATTTAGCGGTTCTCGTGTTGCTGAGTGCCAATCCATCTTGTAGTCGGGGATCACTTGCTTGGCAATCCCCTGAAATTGGAGCATGCCTGGATCATAGGGTTCGCCCAGAAATTGACAAACACGCTGAAGCTCTCGTTCGGGCTCGGCCAGCAGATCCTCATACCGAAGTTCCAAATATTCATCCAGTTTAGTTTTCATACGTGCATTTATGCCGCATTGTATAGCTGATTTCCAGTTGAGGATGGAGTAGTTTACACTATTATTCCACCAAGGCATTTCCTTGAGCGAGGCTACAACATCGCGGCAGTCTCTGAGAACATTTATAACCTGTGCATCAGGGTAGAGCTGTCTAAGCTTTTCCATATGGTGGATGTAGTACGGTCGTTTGTCGCCCCACCGCTGTTTCCCATGGCTCTGTGCGTAGTAGATCCACGGTGCAGCAAGAGCGGCACCGAGGGACTTCGATTCCAATATCCACTTTCTTACAGACTCTTGATCGATCTCAAGATCGTTCAGTTTCGTACTTTCATCAAAATGATCCAAGAACCACTTAGCAAGTTTCTCTCGATTCTTTTCCTTATGAAGATTTCCGAATAATAGCCGCCGTTTGTAGAGCTTCATTAAATATTTTGTCTGAGGTGGGATGGCGATGCGGGGGTGGGAATGAAGCATTAGGCGCAAAAGTGTTGTACCAGAACGTTCACTTCCGGCGATGAAGATTGGCCTTATCTCGTTTGGCTGGCGCATGGACTTGAAAATAGGTGCGTTTTGAGGAGTGATTCAATGTTTATAAGTTCCACCGCGTTACATTTAATCTACTCGATAACGATATTTGGAATCGCTAATGACCTCCATTCTATTTGAATGCCACCACCTTTATTACCTCCCCAATTTTCTGCCGATCATTAAGGAGTTTCGACTTAGGGGTGGTTATTCTCTCTCAGCATCAATACCCCATATCATTAACGATCTTGAACGTCAGCACGTACGTGAGGCTGTTGAAAAAATAGGAGTTGAATTCATCGATGGTGATAATGAAATGGCGCGACAAACAGAACTGAGGAATAGAAAGTTTGATGTGGTTATTGTTGGTATCCCCGGTATGCTGGAGAAAGTGGTGA
>DTTI01000009.1:4255-15942 GCA_012964825.1 Candidatus Neomarinimicrobiota bacterium | reverse complement strand
CGATCACCGATGACTGTATCAAATCCCTGAGGCTGAGTTTCGATAAAATCGAGGGCATTGGCAGCCTCTGCTACAGCCCGGAGCTTTTCTTCAGATATGCCCTCCTGACCGTACGCAATATTATTGGCGATCGTATCATTGAACAGGATGGTTTCCTGCGCAACAATACCCATAAGATCGCGGAGTAATAGTTTCTGTAAGGATCGTACGTCTTTCCCATCAAGCTTAACCGAGCCTTGAGTCACATCGAAGAAACGGGGGATGAGATCTGCAATGGTCGATTTCCCGGCACCACTCTCACCCACAACTGCCACAATCTGTCCTCGCTCGATCTCAAAGGAAATACCCTGTACCACATCTCCTTCACCCTCATTGTAGGCAAAATGAACATTTTCGAAAGAGATGGCGCTCTCAAATTTGGTCACTTCTTCGGCATCCGGTGCATTGCTGACAGTTGATTCTGTATCCAAAATGGAATAGACACGTTCGGCAGAGGCGAGGGCTGTCTGCATATCCGTATTGACGGTGTTCAGGCTCTTGATCGGGTTCAAGATGGAGAATAGTAGCAAAATAAAACGTATGAAATCTTCCGGCTTCATAGAACTTTCGATGAGAACGTCCTGACCGCCCAGCCAAAGGAGAATGACACCCATGGTAACGCCGATCATCTCTGTCACAGGTGATGAGGCAAGCCGCAGGCCCATCTGGCGCTTTTGGAGTTGGTAGTACTTCGTTGTTTCCTTTCGAAATTTCAGTTTCTCAGTCTTTTCCATAACAAACGCTTTCACAACCCTGATGGCACCCAGAACTTCCTGAAGAATGGATACAATACCGGCAATCTGCTTTGATGACCGTTTCGCCTTCCGGCGAATGCTCCCACCAACCCACACCATCATTGTTACAGCAGCTGGAAGAATCAACATGGCGGCCAGAGTGAGCTTCCAGTTTATGAGGAACAAGAGTGTAAAAAATGTGAGTATGTTGATGGGCTCAACAAGGAGTTTCTGGAAGCTGACGGAGAAGGTCCTTCGCATGATGGCCACATCGTTCAGAACGATGGATGTGAGATCACCAGCTCGGGAACGATTGAAGAAAGACAAAGAAAGTGATGTCAAATGATTAAAAAGAGCGTTCCTCAGATCAGTGATAACCCTGATCTGCATAAGTCCCGCAAAAAAATTCTTCAAGTAAAGAAAGATATTTTTTAGAACAAAAATAGAGAAAATTGAGAGACATAGTCTTTTGAGAGTCCCTAGGGCAGTGGTGCCCAAAATCAGTCTGTTGGTCCACATTTTCAGTGTCTCATTAACTGTTCTCTCAGAAGAAGAGAGAAGTTCAGCCTGATTGTTCAGGAGTGTTTCAAAATCGGTGAGAATGTTGCTGATGAAAGAGGCGGTAAGCCAAATGGAAAGTGAATTGAAAAATACAAAAACCAGCGATGCCAGGATGGAAACAAGTAGAAGAAGCCAGTGGGGTTTGGCGAGTGTGAGGACGCGTTTAAACATAAAGGAAGATGTTGGGATTAATCAGGGTTGCAGGCTAAGCCTGGTTGCTGATTCGATTCTTGGGGCCACACATCACAGAACCGGCCTGTCTAGAGGAAGTTCCCTCTCATCTGTCATATACGACAAATCTATTACTTGATAAGGAAGAAATCATTATTTTTAAGCGATGCGATGCGAGTAGGAAAAAGAAGAATAATCGTAATTGGTGACCGTGTTCTGATCCGCCCTGATGAATCGGCGGAAAAGTCCCCAGCGGGGCTCTACCTTCCGCCTACCGTACGGGAGAAAGAGGATGTCTGGGGCGGTGTTGTTGTTGAAGTGGGTCCCGGCCTCCCGGTTTCTGATCCAAACAGTGTGGAAGAAGAGCCTTGGAAGACTGAGACAGAGAATGTTCGTTACATCCCCCCTCAGGCCGAGACGGGAGATTACGCTCTTTTCCTGAAAAAAGCTTCCGTTGAGATCAATGTGGAAGAGAATAAATATCTCATTGTTCCTCAGGCGGCCATACTCGTCATCATCCGCGAGGAATTGACCTCTTAGATTTCGAAACAGCTTCCGGGTTCAAAATGTTAATTCAAACCAAATGTTTAAAAGGTCATCTATTCAAATGAATGAGATAACATTTAGAGACTTTGGAGAAAAAGGTAACTGGATAGGGGGAGGTTCCGCAGCGTCAACTTCGACTAAGAAGCTGGAAGTAACCACACCCTATTGGGGCAAAAAGATTGCAACAATTCCACTTTCAGGTGGTGATGATCTCAACATCGCCGTCGAAGCAGCCAGCAAAGCGTGGCCAGCCTGGCGGGATACACCTGTTGGCACACGGACCCAGGTTATGTTCCGGCTCAAATCACTCATGGAGCGAGATTATGAAGAATTAGCAGAACTCGTTGCCTTGGAAAACGGCAAAACCATTCCCGAAGCAAAAGGAAGTATCGACCGCGGTATAGACGTCATCGAATTCTCCACGTCGTTCACAAACGTCCTGAGAGGTGAAGTTTTGACTGTTGCAAAGGGCGTCAGTTGTGAGGCTCTCTATGAACCGATAGGTGTTGTGGCAGGTATTACCCCTTTCAATTTCCCTGTCATGGTCCCGCTCTGGATGATCCCTATTGCCATTACAGCAGGTAACTGCTTTATTCTTAAACCCTCTGAACAGACACCTCTCTCAACCATGAAGATGGCTGAACTGATGGGTGAAGCGGGTCTCCCCGCCGGTGTTTTCAGTGTATTGAACGGTGCCAAGGATGCTGTGGAGGCCATCACCGATCATCCCGACATCAAAGCTGTAGCTTTTGTTGGATCCTCAAAAGTGGCTGAAATTGTTTACACTAGAAGTACTGCAAACGGCAAACGGGCACTCAGTCTTGGCGGTGCAAAAAATCATCTCATTGTCGTTCCAGATGCCCATGAAGAGACGACCGTTAACGGTGTCATCAGTTCATCCATGGGAAGTGCCGGTCAGCGCTGTATGGCTGCCAGCGTTATGGTGGGCGTGGAAAACATCGACGGCATCATCGATGGTATTGTGGACAATTCACGCAACCTCAAGCTGGGTGAAGATATGGGTGCTGTTATCAGTTCCGCAGCAAAAGTGAGAATCACCGCCATGGTCGATGAGGCAGAAAAGGACGGCGCAAAGATAGTTCTGGATGGGAGAAATGCAGATGCCCCAGATGGGTACGACGGTGGTTACTGGCTGGGACCGACCATTATTGATCATGCAAAATCGGACATGGCATGTGCACAGGAAGAAATTTTTGGGCCGGTCCTCACTATTGTCCGGGCGGGCTCCCTGGAAGAGGCTATTGAGATCGAAAACGGTTCACCTTACGGAAACGCCGCTTCAGTTTTTACGACATCAGGTGCGGTATCACGGTTTGTTTCAGAAAACGCCAGTTCTGGCATGGTGGGTGTTAATGTAGGTGTGCCGGTCCCTCGCGATCCGTTCAGTTTCGGCGGGTGGAATCAGTCGAAATACGGCCATGGTGACATTACGGGAACCAGTGGCCTCTCCTTCTGGACCAACCTAAGAAAAGTCACCACCCGCTGGCCGGCGGATTAGACCTCCAAAAAAGATTGATCCTGGATTCAGTTCTCTAGATAATCTACATGTCAAGAGGGCTTTTCACAGCCTACGGTCCCTTATTAACATAAATTAAGGCAATTCAGCTTGGAGAAAAAATGATCAAAAGCCACAATTGTATTAAAAAGTACTGGTATAACTGGCTTATACCATTAATAACATTTTCTTTTATTGTTATTGCAAACGCACAAAATGGGACCTTAAGTAAAGAAAAATCAGTGCTGTTCGTTTATGGGGGATGGGAGGGCCACGAGCCTGAAAAATGTCGTGATTTATTTGTCCCTTGGCTTAGGAAGGAAGGATTCAAAGTAACAGTGTCTCCTTCCCTTGATTCATATCTTGACGAGGATTTAATGAATTCGATTGATCTTGTTATTCAGATTTATACCATGTCTTCAATTACAGATGAACAAGAGAAAATGCTTTTGAATGCTGTTAAGAACAGGGGCGTGGCGATTGCTGGTTGGCACGGGGGACTAGCGGACGCATTCAGAAAAAATACTGAATATCAATTTATGGTTGGAGGGCAATGGGTAGCTCATCCCGGTGGCATAATTGATTACGAGGTCAATATAATCGATCACAAAGATCCGATCACTCATGGGCTAAGTGATTTTAAAGTTCACTCTGAACAGTATTATATGCATGTTGATCCAGCTAATGAAGTTTTAGCCGAAACAACCTTTAATGGCGAACATGCTTATTGGATCGACGGCTTTACCATGCCGGTTGTATGGAAGAAAAAATATGGAAAAGGTAATGTTTTTTATACATCTCTTGGGCACACGGTGGATGTATTTGATATACCTGAAGCATTGACAATTTTGAAAAGAGGGATACTATGGGCAATTGGAGAATTGAAGTAGTAGCCAAAGCTCGTAATTAATCTAATGTATTATATAGTCGATTCTTATGCTTGGAACTTGTGAACATAATCTATAGAATACTCTAGAAGGAAAAAGGCAATAGCATGAATAGAAGAGAGGCGCTAAAAGGAGTAGCCGCTCTCACGGGAGGAGCACTATCACCATCAATTATTTCTGCTGTGCTGTCAGGGATCAATTTGGGTGGCGGTGGGAAAAAATGGGCGCCTAAAATTGTCACTCCCAGACAAAATGATCTAATTACTGTTATTGCCGAATTGATTATTCCGGAGACGGACACACCAGGTGCCAAAGCTACCAGGGTTAATGAGTTTATCGATCTAATGCTGGCAGACTGGTTTACGCTTGCTGAAAGAAATCATTTTCTCAGAGGCTTAGTAGATCTTGATGCTCGGGCACAGAACGAACACTCAACAAGATTTGTTGAGTGTTCATCAGAAAAACAGATAACCATCCTGAAAAAACTGGAAAAAGAAATTCTCTCTCAAAAAAATTATAACGCCTCTGAAAACAACCAGAATGGTGCTCTGAAACCATTTTTCAGCCAGATGAAAGAACTCACACTCACTGGTTATTTCACTTCAGAGATAGGTGCTACTCAGGAACTGAAATACTTCGTGGCCACTAACAATTACGATGGCTGTGTCCCATTTTCTGAAATCGGTCGAACATGGTCAGAGTAGTTGAGCTTTCCCCAAAAAAACTTAGATAAAGAGAGATCTGAAGAGTGAAAAATGGCTATTAAGAATGACTATGATGCCATTGTTGTTGGTTCCGGTATTACCGGTGGCTGGGCTGCGAAAGAACTCACTGAAAAAGGACTGAAGGTTCTCTTGCTTGAGCGAGGACCTAATTTAAGGCATGGAGTAGATTATAAGACTGAACACAAACCGCCTTGGGAGTTTGCCTACAGGGACCAAGGAGATAGAAAACAGTATAGAGATGAGTACCAGATCCAGAGCCAATGTTATGCCTTTGGGGAGGCGACCAAAAACTTTTTTGTTAATGACAAACAGAATCCATATACACATGACCCAGATAAACCGTATTCTTGGATTCGTGGTTATCAGTTAGGTGGACGTTCATTAATGTGGGCTAGACAAAGTTATCGGTTAAGCAATTTGGATTTCGAGGCGAATGCGCATGATGGCATTGCAATAGACTGGCCGGTTCGGTATGAGGAGATTGCTCCCTGGTATGACTATGTTGAAGAATTTATCGGTGTCAGTGGACAGGCGGAAGGTCTCCCCCAACTGCCCGACGGAATATTTCAACCTCCCATGGAGATGAATTGCGTCGAACTGGTACTAAAAGAGCGAATAGAGAAAAAATATTCTGATAGAATGATGACCATTGGACGAGCGGCAGTGTTAACCCAACCAAAAGCGGGCCGTGCAGCATGCCATTATTGTGGGCCTTGCGAACGTGGCTGTTCCACCGGTTCATATTTTAGTAGCCTAAGCGCTACACTTCCAGTTGCCCTGGCAACCAAAAACTTGACGATCAGACCGGACAGTATAGTTCACAGTGTCATCTACAATGAGAGCAAAGACCGGGCTTCTGGAGTTAGAGTGATCGATGCGAATACACATGATGTCCAAGAATTCTCTGCAAAAATTGTTTTTCTCTGCGCTTCTACCTTGGGGACTACCCAGATTCTTCTGAATTCCTCTACACCTCGATATTCTAACGGCTTGGCCAATTCATCAGGCGTGCTGGGACATTACTTGATGGATCATACTTATGAATCAGGTGCCTCAGGTACGTTTCCCGGTTTTGAAGACAAGTATTACTCCGGTCGACGACCCAACGGCATATATATCCCCCGTTTCCAGAATATTACCCATAAGAATTCCAATTACTTACGCGGCTACGGTTTTCAGGGGTCTGCCCAGCGGCCGGGATGGAGACGTGGCGTGGACATTCCAGGCTTCGGGGCGGAATTCAAACACGCCCTGAGAGAACCCGGCCCATGGCGGATG
Organism: Candidatus Neomarinimicrobiota bacterium; assembly: GCA_012964825.1. Classification (NCBI taxonomy): domain Bacteria; kingdom Pseudomonadati; phylum Fidelibacterota; species Fidelibacterota bacterium. The sequence goes on along the minus strand of DTTI01000009.1, from coordinate 9,485 downwards.
GGTTTGGACGGATTTGGTGAATGCCTGCCACGCAAAGAGAATCACGTCAAACTGGATTCTCAAAAAGTTGATGCCTGGGGAATTCCTCTACTCAAAATAAATGCTACCTGGAGCGAAAATGAAAGACAGATCGAAAAAGATGCATCAATCACAGCAGCAGAAATGTTAGAAAACTGCGGTGCAAAAGACGTAGTACCCTATATAAATGATACGCCTCCCGGTCTTTGCATTCACGAGATGGGTACCGCCCGAATGGGTAATAACCCTAAAACGTCTGTATTGAACAAGTATAATCAATGTCATGATGTTTCGAACCTGTTTGTTACCGATGGCTCATTCATGACATCTTCCGCATGCCAGAATCCATCTCTGACATATATGGCGTTCACGGCACGTGCCTGTAATTATGCTGTGGGAGAAATGAAGAAAGGAAATCTGTAATTGGACATCTTCTTAAGTAAATCGAAAATGATTAAGAATGTGACAATGCTGCTGGCAATTCCTTTCGCCTTGATGGCCTACGATTCAGAAGAACAAGGCAAAAACCATCAGGGATGGATTAATCTTTTCAACGGAAAAAACCTTGAAGGATGGAAAGTAAAGATAACTGGCCACGAACTGAATGACAACTATGCAAATACATTCAGAGTTGAAGATGGAATCCTCAAAGTAGGTTACGATCAGTATGAGCAATTTGACGGAAAGTTTGGTCATATCTTTTACAAGGCCCCGTTTGACCACTACATCCTTCGTTTCGAATATCGATTCGTGGGAGTACAGACTCCTGGCGGACCCGAATGGGCATTTCGCAATAGTGGGATAATGTTACATTGCCAATCTCCTGAAAGTATGTCACTGAGTCAGGATTTCCCTGTTTCAATCGAGTTACAGCTTCTTGGCGGTAATGGAATGGATGAACGATCCACCGGTAATGTCTGTACGCCGGGAACGCATATTGTGATGAACGGCAAGCTTATTAGCCGTCACTGTATCGATTCCGCCTCAAAAACTTATCACGGTGACCAATGGGTAAAGATAGAAGTGGAAGTCAGGGGCAGCACCAAGATCAAACACAAGGTTAACGGGGAGGTCGTATTAGAGTATGCTGAACCTCAGCTTGACGAAGATGACCCTGACGCTAAAAAACTTATCAAGGACGATAAGCTACTTCAGGAGGGTTACATAGCCTTCCAGGCCGAAAGTCATTCTGTTGAATTCCGGAAAATAGAAATCCTCCCTTTAAATGAATAATAAATCCACCATTTATAAGTCACAGATATAGTAAAAATTCCTGATTTACTAGAACGGATTGATCAGAGCCAGCCTGAAATATTGATCGGGCTTTCCCCCATCTCCCCATCCATCTAAAGATTGAGCCTGGCCCAACGCAAATACTATAGGGCCAAAAGCAAGTTTCCCTTCCAATCCTGCTGTCATCACCAATTTATCCGCCTCTTCCCCGTTATTCCACACATTACCAAAATCTGAAATCAGCGCTAAGGAAACTACTTTAGGAATGACCGGCACCCTATACTCCGCCGTGCCAAAAACTAAGCGGTTTCCCAGCCGCGTGCCGCTCCATCCCCGAGGATTGTGATTCTCTGGAAGAAACTCAGAGAGGGATGGGGCGAGATCGCCCAACGGGACTGATAGATAGACAGGCGCATCGTTGGTGAGTCCTAGATAATCGTGGGCCGGTGGGGCGCCGGAAAGAGCGACTCCCTTAACGCGTAGGAAAAAGGCGGTGGGACCAACCGGAATATTAACAAATCCGTCCGCCGTAAGTCTTGTATAGTCGAATGTACCAAAGACAGAAGAAGTCGCCTTTTCAGCCCTCAGCATTAACCCTTTCCCTTTCCGCGGCAAAAGGTTATTCAATGCGTGGGGACGGCGATCCACCCAACGGTATTCCAAGGAAAACAATGCCTCCCTTCCAGCTTCGGGGATTGGCATTTCTCCATAAATTTTTTCTTCCCGAGGAAACCACTCTCCGGTGAACCAATTGATGCTGTCCGACACCATCGGCTGACGATCCATTAGAGAAACCGACGATGAAATAATATGATTGGATGAAAGGCTTTCACCTCTATTAAATGGATGAAACAGCCTTAACTGAAGACCATTTTTCGTTTCAAGAAGACCGTAGCGACTACCGTCGTAAGGGCGATATACAGGCAGGGTGTTAAAGAAATAGGAGACAGACCAAAGAGGACCATGTTGGGCGTTCTGATAAGAGAGAAACAGACCGGAACCTTCCTCGGTCTTGAAGTCTGTAAGACCGCCGACAGTGAACAGATGACGGCCGAGGCCATCAATCCATTGGGTAATTCCAATGGTGTTAAAATCCGGTATCACCATGGTGGTCACATGTTTCAAATGTTTGGTGAACCTGTAATCCTTAGGTTCAGTGATCTCAATATCACTACCAAAATCAACTGGTTCAAGCTGATGTTCCGGGCGTGCTTTTCGCCAATCAGTATAACTGTCCATCATTGACAAAGGAGCTGTTGTGATGGCTCTCCCTGGCCATACCTTCACAACCCTGACACTGTCAACATCACCCAATGTGATGGCAAACACCGTTGAATCGTGTGGTACACGCTGATGCGCCCAGATGGCGTCACCCACGTCGCTATTCTGGGTCACCGTCAAATCGCCCAAACTGACAGTGTGAATATTTGGTGTACCGCTCCGGTGAGAGGTAAAAGTGATGGATGCTCCATCGGGAGCCCAGACCGGTTGGAAGTCTACAGCCACATGTTCAGTAAGACGCTTCGTCTCCCCGCGCTGGAGGTCGAGCAGCCACAAATCCAGGTTTTCGTCTGAACCAGCTTTGGCAAAGGCAATGCTTTCGCCTTTCGGAGACCAAGCTGGTGTAAGAATCTGAGTATTCTCGCTGAAGGAAGTTATTGACACCGCCTCTCCCCCCATCGAGTCCATTTTATACAGATTTGCTACCCCGTTCCTGTGGGAGACGTAAACCATTGTTTTTCCATCGGGTGACCAGATGGGATATGTTGCCCGCCGTGTATCGGTCAACCATTGACCTCTCCCGGTTTCAATATCATAAACGCGAATATCCCAAACTGAAGACTGGTTATCGCCAAAATGGTATTTTGAGTAGGCAATCTTCCTTCCATTCGGCGACCAAGAAAAAGATTGGTGAAAACGGCCAAAGTCTACTTCTTTCTTTTTCCACAACACTTTCGGCTTCACTTTTTCTTTAGTGGTATCTTTCTCAGCTTCAGCCTCCTCCAGTGCTTTACGTTCACCAGCGGTGTCTCTTTCGGCAATTATCAAGGACATATCCCGTTGATCCTTGTCATCGAGACCCATAAGAGCGATCTTGGATGAATCGGGGGAAAACATGAAAGAAAACATTCTTTCTATAGGAAGCGACACCACCTCACCCACTTCCTCCATAGGCTCTTTTTGAGATCTGACACCGTAGTAGTACGTATTCATGTGGCGCCGCCAATCTTCCTCGAACTGACTTACTGTTATGCCTGTAGCCTTCTTGAATGCCTCTGGAAATCGAAAAATCTTGAGGAAATTCCTCCATTTTAGTGTTTCCACAATTGTTGAATCGCCGAATCGGTCTGACCAGTAGAGCATTTTGGAAAAACCGTCGTGATGTGGGTCCATCTCATCCATGTTGTTTCGGAGCACATGAATTTTATGTTGGAGATCCGCTCGGTAAGGCCGCCACTCTTCTGTCTCGTACTCCGCGGTTCCTTCCACTACCCATCCCGGCATCTCGGAAACAAGTAAATTTATTGGCGAAGGCAGCCAAGTTCGCGTCCGATGCAATAAAACGATATGCTGGAGTTCATGAGGAAGCACATGCTTGAGCCATTTCTTTCCCTCGTTCCTGAGGGCTGTATCGTTCTGACCGACCCAGATGAATGTGCTATAAAAATATGAGGCGAAACCGTTAGCCACTTCATCAGCAGCGGTAAAGACAATATCGATAGTTGGAATAGAGTCCAAATCCATCTGCTTCAAAAGTATTGGCAGTACATTCTCCGCAATAACGGCACCCCGCCGGGCAATCTCCTCCAAATCCTGATGATAATGGACATTGAAGTTCTCAGTGGAGATGGTATACCAATCAAGCTCAGGATGAACACGTCCCGTCCACGCCCACGTAAGAGGTGCACGAAACGGCTGAGCGAAAATAGTTGAAATAAGAATGAGCTTGAACAGTAACAACTTCATGGATTCAAGGCGCAAAGTTAAGAGCGAACTTTTTTATTACCCTCTCACTTTTCATAAAAAATTTCTAAATGAAGAAGGGCCGTGATCACTCACGGCCCTGACGTAGCTAATTGTAGATTTGTGGGGGTGTCGCTACGTGAAGTTTCTAATTATAATGCTCACATCTAAAACGATATGTTAATGATAATGTTCCAAAAGATTTGACCACGGGAAGCACCGGATAGTTAAATCCCAACTGGACAGCCCGAATCTTTAATAAATAAAAACCCCCGCCGAAGCGGGGGTTTTACCTTACTTAGTTAGAGTGGCTTGGTGCCGTTAGTTATCGGGATAAACAAAGCCAGGTGAGCACATACAGCTGGATTCTTCATACCGTGCCATCGGGTCAGACTTTGTATCCTCAGTAATCCTGTATTTATATGTATCGATGCCGGCACACCATGCAGCGCAGTTGGCCATGGTCGCTTGTCCCATGCCCATATCCTGCTCATCATTCATTTTATTGAATTCCCTATAGGTCGCTTTGAAGAACTCCTTGCGGTTCACTTCCTCATCACCGCATACACTGTCATTTTCGTCACTCTCAGCAATATCATTGAAACCGGGGTCTTCTTCATCACCATTGGCGAATTCCTCTATGGACTCACCTTGGCCGAAGAATCCAAAGGCTTCATCGATGTTGATGCAGTCATCACCGTCTCCAACAGCAGAGAAGAAGGGAGGACCCATGGGGGGACCCATGTCATGCTCCACTGTATCAAAATGCGCATCAGCAGCTTCGTGTGAGTCGAAAGTAATATCGTGCTGATCACAACGGGGCGGATGCTCAGCCATCTCATGGGCATTTACTTCATCCCAGTTACCAAAACTCTCACCGCATACGGGACAAACTGGTGGATGCTCATCAGCAAAGTGCTGATCCGCATCTTCGTGTGAGGCAAAAGTAATATCGTGCTCATCACAACGGGGCGGATGCTCAGCCATCTCATGGGCATTTACTTCATCCCAGTTA
>DTTI01000009.1:0-4245 GCA_012964825.1 Candidatus Neomarinimicrobiota bacterium | reverse complement strand
ATCACAACGGGGCGGATGCTCAGCCATCTCATGGGCATTTACTTCATCCCAGTTACCAAAACTCTCACCGCATACGGGACAAACTGGTGGATGCTCATCAGCAAAGTGCTGATCCGCATCTTCGTGTGAGGCAAAAGTAATATCGTGCTCATCACAACGGGGCGGATGCTCAGCCATCTCATGGGCCACTAATTCCTGCTCGCCACCAAAGGTCATACCGCAATCGTGACATACAGGATTCAGCGCTGGATCAAAATGCGCATCTGCTTCTTCTTGTGAATTAAAATCCACCTGGTGAAACTCACAACGGGGCGGGTCCTGCCCAAAAACCTGTACAGGCAGGATGAGAGCAAAAACAAACATAAACGCCATTATCGGTTTTATCATTTTCATGATTTTCCCCTTCTTAATGTTAATGGTAGAGGTACAATTACCTCGAGCTTGAAAGCAAGATAACCTTTTCATCTGTCAAAATCAATGATTTGTGTCACATTTTTCCTTTTTTTTCGCGAATTACCGATTTTCAAGCAAACGGCCTACTGCGGCGGTTTCTCGGTTGAATTCTTTCTCGAACACACCGTAATAGTTGTTTACTTCATAGAAATATCGTGCCACGTCCCTGGATACCACGTGGGTATTTTTCTCTAGGATTTCCGGCGCCGGGAAGAGGATGTCGATGCCAGGCTTGAAATAGTTGAGAGTAAGTTTGAGATCAGGATTGATATCCAATAACTTCTTCATGATGAGCACTTCATAGAGACGCCGCTCATGACTGGCATCTTTCACTATGATAGTAAAGACGTCCTCCTCTGATGTGGCACCATAGATGTTTGTCTTTTCCAGCTCGCTTTTGTAGTTGAATCCACGGCTGGCAGGAATGTATTCCAAGTCGGCCGTAGGCTGCACGAACGGTTTCGACGCTGAGGCTTTTTCATGGACTGAATAACTCAGCCTTAATGCATTGTTTTTTGCAATATCCTTGATATATCCCGCAAGGCCCTTCACATCGAAACCGGCGGGGTCATCTTGGGACTGCATGAAGAAGATCACCTTCTTAGGGTCAATAGACTCGTAGTATTTATGATTTCTGATGATTTCATAAATCATCCTCCTCACGAGGATCGCCTCGCCGGGAATTTCCCCCTCGAGAAGTCCCTTGAACGGCTGTGTCATTGCCAGCGTCTTGTCTATTTCAGCGGCGGTGGCCACATCCTCAAGCATTTTCATGAAAACAGGGCTTTCATAGATGAAACTGAGGTCGTAAATGTCGGCGTTTTTAACACGGTAGTTGTTCTGGAAGAGTAGATTGCCGGTAATGTTGAATATGTCTGAGTCCAAGGGGATAACGCGGCTGAAGTTGCTGCCCAGTTCGGTAATAACGTGTGGTGTAATAACGACGATGACCTCTTTACGCTTGGTCTCTATGGTGGAGCTTTGGAAGAGCTTCCCAAAGAACGGAATGGAAGAGAGAATGGGAACGCCAGATATCAGCTCGGTCTCTTTTTTGGAGATGAGTCCGCCCACGATGAAGGGCGTGTTGTTAGTCACACGGACAAACGACTGCACTTTGCGGTTGTTGATGAGAGGCGCCTCCTGAACACCCGAAGTGGCGGCCAGCGCGCCGAGACGCTCTTCCGTCTCGGTGATGATGGTCTCGATCTGGATAGTGATCCGAGTCAGATCCGCGCTCACCCGTGGCCTGAGGTTGAGGACAATACCCACCGGGATGTAATCAACAGATTTTGAAACTGCTGTCTGCGTGCTGGTGGTCTTTACGATGGGGATCTGCTGGCCCACCTGAATCCTCGCCTGTCGACCGTCCAGTACCAGCACGGAGGGCCGAGATAGAATTTCGGCGGTGCCGATGCTGATAAGGGCCTGGAGCTGAGTGTTGAAATCTGTAGCTGTGCCGAGGATTGTCCTATCGAACACTATCGAGAAAGGATTAAACGCCCCGGTACTTGGATTGGGCGGCGGAAACTGGCCCGTTAAGCCTCCCTGAGCACCACCGAAATCGACTCCCAGTGCGTCCAGTCTATCGGAGTCAATTTCGATGACCAACGCTTCGATCTGGATCTGTGCCGCGGGGATGTCAATTTTATTATTCAGCAGATTGAGAAGTTTCGCCACCGGCTCAAAATCGTCGGGATTATAGCCGACGAGGATCTGCTGCTGAGGGGCGCCGGCGGTAGCCCCTAGCATGGGGATTCCGGCGAGATCAAGGCCCAATTCCGCTTTTTTACCTTTGGCCGATTTCCCTTTTTCCTGTGTAAGCAGACTGACGGTCTCGGTGTCTGGCACCTTGATGATGATGGGGAGTATATCTTTATCTTTCCTGGGCAATTCCTTGATATTAAGTGTAGGGCTAATAACTGGAGTAAAACTGTATTCTCCCGCCAGCTCGCCTTTGCCGCCTTTAAATTCAACCACCGTATAGCCCACTGTCTTAAGAATGGCCAGGGCCCTATCCACTTCAACATAACTGAGCTTTATAACTTGGTATTCCAAATCCCGCATCGATTGTCCCACCAGCGCCAGCGGGAGTATCATAAGAAGAGTAAGAGTTTTGAGAAACTTTTTCACAACGAGTTAGCGGTTAACGATAGTTATGGGAATCTTCACAAAAAGGTCCTGGAATTTTGCCGAAATAAGCCCACTGGTTTTATTGCTACTGGGAATAAAAAGGCCTTCTACCCGAAAGTTTGATCTCAAACTGTCAGCTATCTCTACGGTTATATTGCTTGTGGAGGAAACATGATGTATATCCAGTGAACCACTGGTAGCGTCCAAAGAAAGTTTCATAGATGTGCTGGAGCCACTGACATTTGATTCTTTTTTAAAGGTCAAATTCCCTTCCTGATCCGTCTTCCAGTACATAAAACCGTTGACAGGGACTACCGGCCCTTCCGTTTCAAAGGTGACAGGCCCTGACAGCTGCTTACCCATAATGGTGGCGGAAAGGACACCGGTACCTATATCCCAGTTCCAGCCGCCGGCGGATGTAACTACGGAATCAGGGGTGGCATCAGCACCAAAAACACTGGCTGTTTTCACAAAAGTGATGGAACCCCGGTCACCGCTTTCCCAGTACATGAAAGCACCAATGGGCACCGTTGATGCTTTAGTGTCAAAACTGACGGCACCGGATTCAGTTTGTCCCAACACCATGACAGACAGGAGATTGGTCTCTTTATCGTAGCCCCATCCTCCCGAAACAGAAACAACTGAATCAGCGGGAGCCGAAAAACCGTTGACATGCGCGATTTTCTGAAAGGTAACGTCTCTTTTATCAGTCTTCCAGTACATGTAAGCACTGACGGGAATGGTGAGACTGTCCGTATCGAAAGAAACAGTACCTGTTTCAACCTCGCCACCTGAAGTATCGTAAAAAGCCACCTGAACCTGCTTTATTGCATCAGTATAAACCCACCCACCTGTTCTTGTTTCTGTCACCGATGCCGCCACATTTAGCGGATTGCTTTCATCTGTCTGTACAGTGAATGCAGCATTAACGATGGTACCGCCGTTGAGGTAGTAATTAATAGTTCCATCATTTTCACCAATAAACAGATCCATATCGCCATCACCATCAATGTCCACGAGGGCCAGTGTTGCTTTCACATTGTCACCTTCACCTACATCAACGGCATTTAGCGGATTGTCACCCCCAACTTTAGGAGAGAATGAGTGCGCTGCGTTCGAACCTAAATTTGTGTAATAAAGAATTGTGCCGTTATCAGTACCAATAAATACGTCCAGGTCACCATCCTTGTCAATATCAACGAAGGCTGGTGCTGAGTTCGTCCCCACATCACTCTTGAAAAGAGTATCGGTATCCGTTTGAGCGGTAAACGCGGCGGCGGTACTGGAGCCTGTGTTCTTGTAGTAGTTAATAGTACCATCATATTCACCCATGAATGCATCCATATCACCATCACCATCGATATCGGCAAAGGTGGGTTTTGAGTTATAACCGACGTCTGCACCATCAAGCGGATTATTGGTTCCAGTCTTTTCAGAAAAAGAGGGGCTCGTACTGGAACCACCATTAGTGTAATGACTGATGGTACCGTTATCCTCACCAATGAACAAATCCATATCACCATCGGCGTCAATATCTACGAAAGAAGGAGCGGCGGCTCCACTCACAACTACACCGTTGAGAGGATTGTTGCTCCCCGTTTTATGAGTGAAAACAGCTTTCATGCTGGAGCCAGTGTTTTCGTAATAGATAATGGTACCGTC
>DTTI01000008.1 GCA_012964825.1 Candidatus Neomarinimicrobiota bacterium | reverse complement strand
TGCTTTATGATATTCGAATTTTCCTGGATGCATAGCCTAACCTCCGTTCGAGTTAATGATGTTCCAGATTTTCTCCGATGTGAGAGGCATATCAATATGCTTCACCCCATAGTCAGCCAGAGCATCAACCACAGCATTCACAACTGCTGGCGGTGATGAGATGGATCCCATTTCACCTACACCCTTTACACCTAGCGAATTACTGGGAGAAGGGGTTTCAGTACGGTCGGATTCGATCATAGGTAAGTTGTCCGCTCTAGGCATTGCGTAGTCAAGCATTGAACCGGTAACCAATTGACCATATTCATCATAGATACCGTGCTCATAAAGCGCCTGACCAACGCCTTGGACTATACCTCCAATAATCTGTCCTTCCACAACCATGGGATTGATAACATTGCCACAATCCTCAATGGCAACATACCGTTGAATTTCAATCTCACCGGTATCCTTATCCACTTCCACTTGTACAATGTGAGCTGAGCAAGGAAAGGTAAAATTACCAGGGTTGTAATAGGCTGAGTGTTCAAGACCTGGGTCCATACCTTCAGGCAAGCTGTGCCCACTGTAAGCGGCAAAAGCCAACTCGCCGAATGTTTTGGCTTTATCTTCAACACCCTTAACGTGGACTTTTCCGTTCTCGTCGTCATAGATCATGTCATCAACAGAAGCCTCCAGTAAATGAGCAGCCAATTCAACCAACTTTTTTCGGATTTCAGTTGCAGCATTAACCAGAGCTTCTCCCCCCACAGCAACACTTCTGCTGCCGTAGGTTCCCATACCCTGGGTTACAAGGTCCGTATCACCGTGAACTACGTCCACATCAGTCACATCAACACCCAGTTTATCGGCGACGATCTGAGCAAAAGTCGTTTCATGACCTTGACCATGAGAATGAGATCCACTGAAGACCGTTACTCTGCCTGTTGGATGTACACGAATAGAACCGTGTTCCCACATTCCTCCATAGAAACCGAGGGCACCAACAGTTGCGGCTGGACCGTAACCGCTGGCTTCAACGCAGCCTGACACGCCTACACCAACCAGCCTACCTTCTTTTTTGGCATTTTCCTGTGCTTTGCGCATATCACTGTAGCCGGCATTTTCTTCCGCTTTATCCATCATGGCGTGGTAATCACCGCTATCATACAGGAACGCTACCGGTGTCTGGTAGGGGAACTCATCTTTTGGAATAAAGTTCTTTCTTCTGAACTTTACGGGATCCATACCAAGTTCTCTGGCAGCCATATCCACGAGGCGTTCGACTAAGAAAGATGCCTCAGGGCGTCCGGCGCCGCGGTAAGCATCAACTGGAACAGTATTTGTGAGCGTGCCGGTTGTGTGACCCCAGATCCCAGGAATCTTGTAGAGCCCCGAAAAGAGGGTAATGCAGATGACAGTTGGGATCAGCGGTGCAATACTTGAAAGATAGGCTCCCATGTCTGCATATAGTTCAACATGGAGACCCGTGATGATCCCATCTTTGGTGACTGCCATCTTGCAGTGCTGGACATGGTCCCTTCCTTGGGAATCTGTAATGAATGACTCACTCCGGGTAGCGACCCATTTCACTGGCCTGTTTACTCGTTTGGCAACCCACGGAAGAATGACTTCTTCGGGATAATGGAAGATCTTGCTTCCGAAACCACCGCCTACATCGGGCGAGATAACCCTCAGTTTATGCTCCGGTATCTCAGGTAGTGTTACAGCACTGAGACCAAACCGGATAATGTGTGGATTCTGGCTCGTTGTCCAGACTGTCATTTCCTCTGTAGAGGCAGTCCATTGGGCAGCACAGGCTCTTGGCTCCATGGCGTTGGCTATGAGACGCTGATTTGCAATATCAACTTCAATTACATGATCAGCTTTTTCAAAAGCCTTATCACAGGCCTCTTTGTCCCCAAGTCCCCATTTGAAAGTGATATTATTCTCAATTTCATCATGGACAAGGGGTTTGCCATCTTCCGTGGTCGCCTCAGCGCCTGTTGTGGCCGAGAGTACTTCGTAATCCACTTCAATCAGATCCAAAGCATCCCTGGCTATGTAGGCATCTTCAGCTACCACAGCGGCGACAGAATCTCCAACGTGACGAACCTTGTCCGGTGTAAGAGGCCAACGGACCGGAATTTTATTTTCCGGCACTTGCCAGATGACTGGCATCTGACCAACGCCGCCATCAATGAGATCCTGGCCCACAAACACGTCAATGACGCCTTCCATGGCCTTTGCAGCATCAGTGTTTATACTTTTTATATTTGCATGTGCATGAGGGCTCCTCAAAACGGCCACATGTGCCATATCGGGCATGGAAAGATTAGCAACATAATTTCCTTTGCCCTGAATGAAGCGGGGATCCTCGACCCGTTTTTCACTTTTCCCAATGTAGTTTCCCATTATGCCGCTCCTTTCATTGATTTAGAAGCCGATTGAACAGCTTTAACAATATTCTGGTATCCAGTGCACCTACAAATATTACCTTCGAGGCTGTGACGTATTTCATCTTCTGAAGGATTTGGGTTATCCTGTAGGATTCCTACGCTAGCCATGATCATTCCCGGTGTGCAAAAGCCGCACTGGAGACCGTGTTCATCCCAGAAAGCCTGTTGCAACGGGTGAAGATCACCATTGGTTGCCAGCCCTTCAATTGTTGTAACGTCAGATCCGTCCGCTTGAACCGCTAAAGTTGTGCAGGATTTCACTGATTTACCGTTCATCATGATAGTGCAAGAACCACACTGACTGGTATCACAACCTACATTTGTACCGGTCAGTCTTAAATGGTCCCTCAGAAAGTCAACGAGAAGTGTGCGGGCTTCTACTTCGCCATCACATGCTTTTCCATTAACAGTCATTGATATAGAATGGCCCATACTATTCTCCTTTACGGATGAGTTTTCTATTGAATTGTCTTTTATATGTTCGAAAGTTTTTGATGCGGTTGGTTTTGGTGCTTGCTCGGAATAGCCCGATGTAAAAAAATCTGAGATTTTTTGCCACAAGTTCAAGCGAAGGCCTTCTCCGCCAGTTTGTTCTTAAAATTGGTAAAACCCTGGTCCATCAATTTTTTTCCAGATGCTTCCATAAGCCGCTGACCTACTCGGGCGAGGATACCGCTGACGTTACCTTCTGCACAAAAAGAAAGGACGGTTGAACCGTCCTTTTCTTCTAAGCTTATGTCACCGCTACCAGACATATGGCCCTTTGTTCCAATACCACTAATTTCAAAATGGTAACCCTCATTGGGCCGAATGTCAGAGATCTCCAATTGAGACTTGAATGCACCTTTAACAGGACCTATCTTGATCTCCACTTCTGCATCGAATTTTGTGTCAGAAAGGGAAGTAAGACTTTTACAGCCAGGAAGAATTTCAGCAAGAAGGTCAGGATCCAGAATGGAATCCCAAACGAGGTTGAGCGGATGATCAATATGGTATTCTCTTTCCAGAACCAAAAGAAATTGTCCTTAATCCCCGCGAGTATTGGTAATCGATAGAACCGAGCCTTACAATGGTAAGAACAAACTCGATGAAAGTCAACAATAATTGGGTATCATCTAGCCTGATATCTCTTGACTTCAGTCTATTTTTTAGTCAGATTGTATAAGGATGCCACTTAGTTGGTGGTCATTGAGAAGGGAGAAAATCGTAGCTTCAACCGTATTATTATATCAGGGTCAAGGTACATCTTTTTGAAAGAACATAGCAACACAGCTAAGCTCATCCTGTTACTGGCAACCTCTGTTTTGTTGCTTTTGGTAAGCTGTGAGGATCCGCTGGATTCTGTTGTTACAAAGAAGGACAGCAATGACCTATTTGAGTTGACACTGACAGCGTCAAACAATATCGTTAATTCAAAGAGCTCTCTGGATGTCATTGCAAAGGTTGAAAGACTCAAAGATGGTATAGCGGATGTTTCCAACAAGGTTCTTGGCGTCTGGGACCTAGTTTATGATGAACCAGACACGCTTGATCCCACTCTTCTTGAGATAAACTACACTTTCAATAATGATAATACTGTAACCCGAGTAGAGACCCACAAATTTGCCGATATTTTTTCCAAGATAGTGGGTAAATGGAATATTCATTCTATAGGTACGGACACTATCAATTCAGAACTGCTTGAGATTGAATATGATTTTGATGAAGACACGACGGTGACAGTTGAAGAGACCCATATTTTTGAT
>DTTI01000007.1 GCA_012964825.1 Candidatus Neomarinimicrobiota bacterium | reverse complement strand
ACAGCGTTACCCGGATCTACATAAGTTTTACCGTAAGCACTGATATTTAGCTTCCAACCCTCGGATGCGGTTTCCTGCTCCCTGGCGAGGGTTTGAAATGTTTTTGCCGGGTTCAGGGTTATTGTTTCAGGCCCACTTCCTCTATTGTACACAACATAGCCGCCCCAGGGCAGTAGACTGTTATTTACATTCTTCCATCCTTCGCCTACCAGACCGTATGTAATAGGTCCGAAATAGTCGGCTTGATCCAAAGAGAGTGATATCTCAAAAGGGTAGGGGTTTCCAATCATGTTCCAGCCCGGTTGCAGAGTAAAGGTAAAACCTGTCTGGTCAACAGTAGCGCCTGATCCGGGGTCGATAGATATTGAGGGGTCCATCCATTGAATAAGCCAGTATCCTTTACCGGGTTCCAGGCTGGAGGGATATTTCCATTTATTTTCATTCCAAGTCCACAGTTCCCAAGTGGTGACGTCTCTATTGCCAAGCTCATCATTTAACACTTTGCCCGAGTTATCTTCATCAAGAGTCGCTGGGATAGAGAACATTCTCCAGGTCTCCAGAGGAACCCCGCCGGCCAACGCACTTCCGGACATACTAGATGTAAGTTGTCCTGAAGAAAAACTGATATTTACGGAATACGGCCCTGTGGTCATTGAGTTATATCTATTATCCGTGCCTACAATTGAGTAGGAGAGGCCGTTAATGGTAACATCCTCAGCAGGAATGGATGTTTCATATGTGTCGCCGGAAGAGGATATCATGGCAAGCTGTTTTTCAACGCCACTACCGCCTATATGATAAGAGATTTGAACGTCAAGCATACCATTCTCATCAGTAGCTGTACATGAAATAGCAAGATCGGTGCCGATGCCGGGGTTTTCAGGACTGTGTGCCACTTCAGAAATCACCGGTTTTACATTGTCAATTGTAACACCAACCCCCTGAAGAGGTATATTAATGCTTCTTTGGGATGCGTTGCTTGCAATGGTAAGTGTATCTATGTAAGTATCGATGGTGTCCGGAGAAAAGGTAACCGCTACAGTAACTGAGTCTCCGGCTGGCACTGTGGCCTCTTCGGGAACAACAGAAAAGTTTGTCGTATTCAATGTTATTTGAGTGATCTTCAGTGTGTCGTTGCCAGCATTGGAGATAGATAGGGAGATAACAGCCGAAGTATCGATCTGTACAGAGTCAAAATCCAAAGCTGCCAGAGAAAGATCCAGGACAGGTTCGCGATCCAGATTGGTAACCTCAACATCTGGAGGATCGATGCCGGAAAAAATATAATCAAACGATACCACAGGTGCGGTTAGAATAGTGAACGCCTGATCCCCATCTACATCGTCGTCATTATTACCGGTTATAACAGCTTGGAAAGAATCAGACCAATTGTCTACAGGGATCAACACAGAATCGGGTTTAATATTTCCTTCAGAGTTGTCTGAAGAGGAGAGAGGAATAATCACATCTTTCCTGGGTCTGGCGGAGAGAGTGAGGGAAAAAGTGTCCTGTTGACCTGTTTCTGTGGTAACCAGACCTGATGTGGGACTGATTAAAACATAAGCTGAATCGTTGTCCCTGTTGGTCACAAAGAAATCTACGGGATCGAGGCCTTCATAATTGGTGTCTGAAGATTCCGCAGGGCCAACCAGGATGGTGTAACGAATATCATTATCGGCTATATTGTCATCCATGCCGGTGACTGTCACTTTTTTCGGTTTGGACCAGTTATTCTGTTTGAATATGGCCCACCCTGGGGAGACAGTTCCTTCACTGGCGTCGCTACTTACAACCGGTACTATAACGTGGGAAGAGGGTTCTGAAGTGAGCAGAAAAGTAAACTGAGCACTCTTACCATTTTCAGAAGTGGATAGTGTATCAATGGGGTAGAAGATAAAACCTAAGCCGTCTTCATCCACGTTTGTGACAGAAACATCGGCAGGATCCAAACCGCTGTAGAGAGGATCATCAGAGGCGGCTGCGATTGTGATAACTGAGAAACTCTGATCTCCATCATCGTCAAAATCGTCTTTTCCTACCACGGTGACGGTCTGGGGGGTGTCCCAATTCTCGGGAGTGAAAATGAGAAGAGAAGAAAGGAGAGCACCTTCCGTTGAGTCTGAGACAGAGAGACCTATGGTGACATTACTATTGGGTGGTGACAAAAGAACTGCACTGAATTTTGCTTTATCCCCAATCTCACTTGTTGTGAGACCGGTGGTTGGATAAATGTTAATCCCCGGCGGATCCAGATTCATATTGGTTACGGTAACATCAGGCGGATCGAAGCCGCTGTAATCTTGATCTTCAGATGCAACCTGGAAGAAAATGACGGTAAAGATCTCATCACTGTCAGCAATACCGTCGCTTACACCTTCCACCATAACAGACTGGTAATCTGACCAGTTTTCCGGGTTGAAGGTAAGTGATGAGGGAGAGACAGCGCCTTCAGCTGGGTCGGATGATGTGAGACCTACAAAAACATCAGCCGTAGGCTTGGAATCGAGGCGTACGCTGATAACTGCATCATTACCTCTTTCACTGACAATAATACCGTCCGTGGGGAAAATCTCCACAGCAACGCGATCATCATCATAGTTGGTAGCTGAGATATCTGCAGGGTCCAGGCCGTTATAGGAACCGTCGTCAGAAACGGCCGCGGAAAGGACAAGTGTATAGGAAACATCACCGTCTTGCTCATCGTCATTTTCTCCTTTGAGAACAATACTTTGAACAGTCTCCCAGTTGGATGAAGTAAAGATCACTTCGGAAACTGAGACTGATCCCTCGGTAGTGTCACTTACAGAAACAGGAATTCTAACATTGGACGTAGGTAGAGATGTGAGATTGATCTTTAATGTGTCAGAAGCACCAAACTCAGTGGTGATAAGAGCTTCAGTGGGAGTAATTGTAAATCCTTGACCTGATAGGGTACCTGCGATGATGAAGATTGAAAAGATCCCGTTACGGAAAAGGAGAGACCATTTATTTTCGGAGTTTTTCATGGTATTTCCGGAAAGTCAGGTGGGTATGTGTGAGTCACATCATTGGAGGATACCATAAGAAAAATTGCACCGCCGATCAACAGGCCTGCGGCCACGGCAACGGTTAGCATAAACCGCTGGTCAGTGATATAGGGAGCCATCTTTTGAGAAAAAGTCTCTTGGGAGACGGTAATCTCATCCTCCGAAAATCTTTTCTCCGGCAGTTCTGAACCGAAAAGTGTCCAGGTATTTACCTTAATTGCTGTAATAAACTCTTTAAAGTTTCCCCGGATTTTTGTTTCAGTAGAATTTTCGGTGAGCATAATAACAACGTCAGTGCCTGCCACAATCTCAACATTCACCAGAGACATGTCCAAGGTTCCGGAGACTTTTAAAAGACTCTTTTCATTTCCCGAAAATTTTACTTTATCCAATTCGATCAGTATCAGCCTTGTAATGGACAGTTTTTTGGCGACTTCTTCAACACAATCAGATTCCGGGCAGGTTAATCCGTCCGGATCGAATTCCTTCATAGTGTCTTCAATATCTTCAGAACGGAGAACTTGTCGCGTGCCCGTGGAATCAGAGTCAATTATTTCCATGTGTGTGGACGCGATAATCTCAGTGGCAATATCGATCTTAAGCACATTGTCAGATGGACCTGCCATTCCTGTAATGAAAACTGCATATTCGTCCGCTGTTGACATCTGGCCTTTTAAGGACAGAGGGACTATTATGCTAAGAAGTACGAGTGTGAATTGCTTTTTCAATGGGTGAGAGGGGGCGGCATTATCTTTAATGGATTGACTTACCGCTAATTTATAGCTTCTTTACACATGCGACAATCTTCGCATTTGTTTCTGTCTGTAACTGATGAAAAAACTAAAACGATCCCTTACTATTCTCAAGTGTTAGATATTCAGTGATAGAATAGGGCAACTGAAACGAATTAATAATAAAATGGATTCTTTATTGCTAATGTTGGGAACATTAAGAGTGAAGATTATAGCGTGACTGTATTATTCCTCCCTTTACAACATTGTAACTAATTATTTCGGTTTGTCCTATTTTGCTTGGTTTTACAGGGGACGCCAAATATATTCGCTAACGAAGAGAGCTCGAATTTTCAGCTGTCTTTTTAGTAGCTAACCGAGGTGAGTTAGAAATGTTTCATTGTGCCCGAGCAGTAAGATACTGTCAGTAGGGATCGTTTCCCCTGTGGAATGCTGTGTCTTTTATGTGTGAAATTCCTCAATTTCCATTTGAGTTCTTCTCTCAGAATATGTTGCCTCCCTATCATTTAGACAGATAGCGATTACCATTGACAGAGAAATAGCAAAACTTAGAACATGGTAAAGACGGCAAATATTATTACTCTTCTCTGTAATAAAGGTGGTGTGGGCCGCTCGACAACAGCCGTAAATATTGGTTGGAGTCTGGCCGATGCGGGCAGGCAAGTCCTCATCTGTGATCTTGATTCCCAGGCCAATGCTTCCTACAACCTTTCAAAAGATTACACCATTGTAGAATCGGGTAAAAATATCAGCCAAATGATGGCTAACGGAACCGGTTCATTCTCCGATTATATCTCAGACACCCGGCACTCACGGTTGAAACTTTTGGGATCTACCTTGTTCACCGATAAAACAGAAGCTGACTTGCGCCGTAATCAAACTATGAACATCCACAGGATATTTGAACGCAAACTGGACAGGTCAACCCGTGAAGGCTTCGATTACATTATTTTTGACACACCGCCATCCAAATCATCCATACTGATGTTGAACGCATTGATTGTTAGTGACTGGTTCTGGTATATCATAGGGGCGGAGGACCAGTGGGCCCTGGACGCCCGGGTGATTATGGACAAGATTGTGGCCGATGTGAAAAAACTGAACACAAAATTGAATCCACTTCCCGTATTGCTTACCAGGTACAAGAAGAATAATACACAATCAAGGCATATGAAGCAGATATGCCAGGACACGTTTGAGAAAGGTGTGTTTCCAGGGTGTGTAAGAGATACCACCTTTATTACAAAATCAAACAGTGCAAGGCAATCCATATTTGAATATGATAGAAGACACAACTGTGCAAAAGATTATGCTGCTGTTTCCAGGGACCTGATAAAAACTGTGGAGAACAGAACAAACAGTGAGATTGGACCGGAGAAAAAAGTACCTCATAGTGATGAACCACCCATTCATGATATGGGGTATTGAGTAAGAACATCCTTTCTAATGGGTATCAATGGTCACCTAGGGGTTAAACCCTAACAGGATTTTGAGCCAGAAAACGCAAAAAACTAAAACCAAAAAGGCCGACCCTGATAAAAATATGGGCAATTCTTCAAAGAAGGGTAAGGATAGTTGGACCAGTGCCTATGACGATTTTTTAGAGGTTCTTGACCGAAACACCATTCAGGTAAAGAACCTTTCAGAGACTATAAGTGAACTTGATGCTCTGAAAAACCTGACTCAAAATGCCTCCACCTTGGTACTGAAGGCTGTGACGATTTTTCTTCAAGGAAGCGTTGGGAAAAAGAAATTTCTTTCTCCGGACCAGATTAACAGTCAAATACGGAAGATCACTGACGCTGAATCCCTCTTGCTGGAAACACGGAGGGAAGTGGAAACAGTTGATGAAGGATTAAAAGTTGATGGTCTGCGTGCAATACGGAAGAGATTTTCGCGAGTGGTGCACCGTGCGGAGTCGCTTTCTTTGGACATAAAAAATGACCGCACACTGCTGTCTGAACTCGAAGAAGCCATTACTCTGGCCATGAAAAAAACCAGAGCGGAGGTACAACTTAGTGCAGCACGGAAGGAAGCCTCCTCGTCAGCCCATGAGATAGAAGCACTCACGACGGCCCGAAAGAAACTGTTGTCAGCCATTGAAAAAGCTAAATCAGTGGGTATAGAAGTCTCTTCTGATCTGTCTTTGGCGGAGGAAATTCAGAACGAATTGGAGAAAGCCCATGAAAAAAAGAACGCCCAATCCAAACTACAGAAGGTAATCTCAAAGGTACAATCGGTACCCTCTGTTGAGGGTCCGGATGCACTGTCCAGGTTGCACCATGAGCTTGCTTCAGCTATTGAGAGTGCCAGTGCCGCGGGAATTGAGACAGGCGACGCCAGAAAAATAGTAAATGATCTGCAGAAATCCGTGTCAGCTGCCAAGAAGAGAGTCAAAGCTAAAGTTGAGGCTCAACAGGTTCTTGAAAGTGCGCTGGTTGAAGCAAAGTCAGTATCTGATGATAGTGATATTGCTGTGCTCCGGTCTGTAAAGAAAAAACTGGGAAAAGCCATTGAAGAGGCACGAATCTGGGATATTGACGTAAAGATTGAAGAGTCACAGGCAGGGGAGACGGCAAAATCCGTTGAAGTTGCTGAAAGGAAGGGTCAAGCCAATAAACAACTGCAGGCTGCCCACCACAAGGTAAAATCTATCGCAGGTGCAGATGATTGTGATCTTCTCGTGGAAATTCATGAAGAATTGCAATCAGTTATCCGCAATGCATCCATTGCGGGTATTGATGTGACTGATGACAGAGTCATTGCAAGGGGGTTGAAAGTACGGATCGGTGTGATTCAGAATCATGATGAAGCACTTACTCAATTGAATAAAGCCCGAAAAAAGTCAGAAGACGTGGCGTTGGACGGTTCCTCACAGGCACTCCGGAAGGTTGTACAACAACTTTCCGTTGCCATAGATCGGGCGCAAGCCGCTGGCATGGATGAGTCCGAAGGCTATTTTGGTGGCACTTTTCTAAAACCTGACCGTGACAGGCTGGAAGAGATCACCAATGCCATTAATAAGGCGAAGAAAAAGGAATATGCCCAGCGCCTTCTTTCGACAGCGAGGAAAAAGGCGACCACGCTGCCTACCGATCCCAGTGCAGATTCTGTCCGGGAGGCCCGTGATCAACTTCTAAAATCAATTGATAACGCTAAAAAGGTGGGTCTTCAAGTGTCTCAGGGCATGCTTGGGAGCAGGCTGTTAGACGCTGATCAACGGTTGCTGGATGACCTGGATGAGGCTGAAGATTTTGCAGAAAAAAGTGTGGCCGTAAGAACTCAATTGTCATTCCTGTCTGTGGAGATTCAATCTTTAGGTGAAAATGCTGAGATAGAAACGCTCCAAGAGCTTGGGGATAAATTCACGGAAGCTGTAAACAAGGGCACCTCTCTGGGCCTTAAGCTGGCTGATGAAAACAAACTGTTGAACGATCTTAACGGTGCCATTGACTTTAGTGAGAAAAGGTCAGACGCAGTCAGTGAACTAACTGAATCTCAGGAACAGGTCCGGTCTTTAGCTGAAGATGAGAATTTGGAATCACTGCGGACCGTTAGGGATAGGCTTGAAAAAGCAGTGTATAATGCCCGGACTTTGCGGGTGGAGACAACCGAAGCTGAGACACAGTTATCCGCTCTTAATTCTAAAGTAAATAGTGCTGCTGATAAGATAGCGGCTGAAGCTGAATTGAGGCAGGCCCAAAAAAGGGCCAATTCCCTATCCAAGGATTCGAATAGGAAGGCACTTGTCGAAGCACGTGACAGGCTTGTTGCCGCCGTAAAGCGGGGGAAGAAAGCGGGAATTAATATTACCGGAGTTTATTTCGGGAAAAGTGTTATCAGCGTAGCGGAAGACAGGATTGGTGACCTGGCCGAATCCATTTCACTGGTTGAGGAAAAGTCCGCAGCCCGGAATCAGCTCCTGGATGCGAGGAAAGAGGCCAAGTCATTTGATAGGAAAAGAGCTGATGAAACTTCGCTTCAAAATGTAAGGGACAACATGGCCAGTGCCGTAGAAAGGGCAGAAAAGGCAGACGTATCAACTGAGGGTGATAAAAAATTATTGGTTGAACTGGAAAAAGGGCTTTCGAACCTGGTTCGGGAAAAGAGTGATGCATTGAAAGAATTAGAGACTATTTCCAGTGATGCCCGATCGGCATCCGTGGGTGATGGACTGGAGAAACTGGGGAAAATAAGAGAAAACCTTATCTCAGCAATATCACTGGCACAGGCTCTGGGACTGAGTGGAATCGATAACCAGAAGATACTGGGAGAGTTGTCAGAAAAAATAGAAATAGCCAGGGAAAAGAGTGAAGCTGAGGCAGTGCTTATTAAGGTCCGTCGCAAGATAAAGGACAACTTACCAGAACCACATACCAAAACACTCCTGAGTCTTCAGAAGAGTTTGATCTCTGCTATTGCGAGGGGCGAACTGGCAGGCTTAGATATAAGCGGTGACAAGGACCTTTCATCAAATCTTGGAGCGGCCATTGCCGTTGCCCAGGAAAGGGACGAAGTAGAGTCCTATCTAAATGCTGTTCGTGGTGAAGCCAATGCAGCCGCCACAGAAAATGGATCAGTTGCTGTGGAGGCTGTCCATGTGAAGCTGCAGGCAGCCATGGTCCGGGGAGATTCCTTTGGGGTGAACCTTACGGGCGACTCAGAACGGCTGGAACATCTTGCTACCATTCTTGAAAAGGCTAAGGATAGGGAAGGTGCCATAACGCAGCTTCAAGAATCAACGCTGGAGGTTGAAGCCGCTAGCGGTGATGCTGCTTCGCTGGAAAATATCCGTGACAGGCTCATTTTTTCCATGGAACGCTGCACCACAGCCGGTGTGGATGTTTCTTCAGAACAACTGTTGGTTGACAAGCTTAATCAAAACATAAATGCTATCCGTGAAAAGGTTAACGCAGAGATAGAACTAGATGAAGCACGTATGGCGGCGGACACAGTTTCAGGAGATTTGAACGCCGAAACACTCAGCTCTAACCAAGATAGACTGTCAGCGGCTATAGAGCGTGCTCAACTGTCGGCAATAGATGTTTCAACTGAACAGGATAAACTTCACGAACTGGAGAATGCCATCGTAGCTGCGGTGGAAAAGGTAGAGGCAGAGTCACAGCTTGCCAATGCAAGGGAGAGAGTGAGGGAAATATCTTCGGATGAGGACCCTGCTTCCCTCCGGTCATTGTATGATTCTTTGGATAAAGCTGCGGAACGGGCTGAAGCATCGGGGACGGATGTGACGGGTGACCGCCAAATGCTAGAGGACCTCCAGGAAAGAATTGAATGTGCTGAAGAACTGTATAAAGCACGGTCGGAGGCTGAGGGCGTTTCTACAGGCACCAACGTAAAATCCATTGAGGAGGCTCTCCATACTTTGAAGGCAGCCGTTGAGCGTGCACACTCGTCCGGCATACAGACAGACAAAGACCAGGTTTTGTCAAATGAGATGAAAAAGACCCTGGAAAAACTTGAGGAAGAAAAAGCAGATGCCCAGGAGGTATTGTCTGCTGCACGGTCGCAAGCCGAAGCTCTATCCGGCGACTCAGACCCGGAGACAGTTGAGAATGCGCGAGACACCTTGCTTGAGGCAGTTCACCGGGCTGATGCATCAGGTATTGACGTAGTTGAAGATCAGGTGAAAGTTGATCAACTTGACAAGGCCGCCGAGCGTGCTAGGGAAAGAATAGAGGCTCTTGAACAGCTTTCTAAAGCTCGGGAGGATGCCAAGACAATTTCTGTGGATGATGATCCTGATGCATTGACTGTTGTCCTTGAATTTTTGGTTGCTGCAGTGGGACGTGCTGCATCCTGTGATATTGATGTTGGAGAAGATGAAAAACGGATTGAAGACCTTGAAGAGGCCATCACTTTTGCCCGTCAGAAAAAGGAGGCCGAGGCTGAACTTGCTGCGTCGCGAGATGAAGCAGAATCGGTGTCGGTTGATGATGGACCTGACAGACTACAGGAAATTCGGGACAACCTTACATCAGCCATGGAACGTGCGAAACTGGCAGGAGTGGATGATGAAGAGAATGATGAGAGCACGATCAATAATCTTACGGAGATGGTTCAGGCGGCTGAAGAAAATGAGCGTAAACAGGATGAAGCGCTGTCGCACCTTAATGAGATTCAATCAGAGATTGAGTCCCTTCCTGAAGATTCGGATATTGTCGCTCTCCGAAACATCAGGGACCAGTTTTTGCAGGCAATTATGCATGCAGAATCGCTAGATCTGGATGTTGCGTCTTACCAGGAGGATGTACACCGTATCGATAAAGCTGTGGACAAGGCGGAGGAAGAAGCAAAAGCATATGAAATTCTGGACGAATCGTCGCCTCACACCAACCTGGCTGAAAGCTATGATGTATTTAACACAGGGGAACCTGTTCCTCCAGGTGAAGAAACTGGCGAGGAGGAATTGGCAGAAGAGGGTGATGAGAGAGAGCACTATGAAGGCCAGATGGAGACCTATATCATTGATGATGTTAATGTTTTGAGGGAATTTTCCAACCCGACCCGTAAATCCATCGTTCAGTGCCTTTATAGTAACCCCATTTCTGCCGAGGAGATCGCCATAGAGATAAATTTCTCCCGGGAAAAGATCTATTATCACCTGAAGAAATTGCTTCAAGTAAACCTGATTTTTGTAGCGGATACAAAAGTGATCCATGGGATCAGTAAGAAAAAATACCTTAACATTGCCCGGTCATTTCAAATCTCTCCTTCTCTGTATGAATCCCAACTTTTTGTTGAAACAGGATTCCCCATTGCTGAAAATCCCGCGACCATGGAAGGAGAGTTAAAAGAGACAGTTTCAGAAACTTCTGAGGAAGAAGAGTTTATTTATGAAACTCCTGTTGAAGAGTCATCAGCTGAAGATGTTGAGGAAGTAGAAGAAGAAGCTGTAGCTGTAGAAGAAGAAGCTGTAGCTGTAGAAGAAGAAGCTGTAGCTGTAGTTGAAGAAGCTGTAAATGTAGAAGCAGCTCCAATTATACAAGCCACACAGGTCAACACTATTGTGGAAAAGGTTGAAATGTCCACTGAGGCAGATACGGTAGTTAATATTGTTGAGGAACAGAACATTGATGCAACTGTTACGACCAGCGCTACTGGAAGTGAATCAGTTGCTGGAGATGAAGAAAATTCCCTTCTATCAAGTTTATTGAAGGTCCGGTCCTCTCCATCAGGTATTTCTGCTGAAAAGCAAATTGGAGAAGCATCTGAAAACGTATCTGGACCTGAACCATCTGAAGGGGAAATAGCACTCACAAAGTCAGTTAATGTTGACGATAAGGAATTTCTCGTGCCTGAGTGTGATCTCACCCCTGAAGGGATAGATGTTGCTGTGAGGAATGCACGTAAGGCCGATGGATCTACGATGAGCATTGAAGAAAAAACACTACTCAGGGATCATCTTCTCTCTTCAAAGCAGGATGATGAATTTGAGGACTTGGGGGATGAACTGGAAATCTCCGATGAGCAGTATAATGTTGCGGCTGAAAATAATCCTGATCACCCTCTGGTCGCTTTTTTCAAGAGCCGTGTCCTCAACATTTATCGTCACTTAAACGGCTATTCACAGGCAGTTACGTTTGTTAAAAGCAGCAACAAGGTCACTTTTCTAATGGCGGAAGTAAAGAAAGACGGATTTCTTATCAGGAAGGCCCGAGAGTATAAACTCCCGTTTGAAACGGAAGATATTCAGATTGAGGAATTCACAGAACTTATTCATTACGTCTATGAACAAGAGTTAAAGAAAAAGAAGTGGAAAAGATATTACCTGGGATTTTATTCCTCTGACTATCCTATCGAGATAGATTTTTTAAAAGTGCCGCAGATGAGCAAAAATGAAAGATCAGTATTCATCGGGAATCAAATAGCAGACAGATTCTCAATTCAGAAACAAAACGTGTTAATTGATTGGTTGAGTTACGGTGGGAAATCCAAAGAGGTCCTGGAGAGTACTACCTGCTGCATTTTTACGGACAAGGACGCCATAACTCATGACTATCACTTCTTGATGGAAAGGGGTATACAACCAAGGTATCTCACTTCCATCACAAAACTTCAGTACAATATTTTCCTGAATCAGTACAAGACCAGTTCCTCGGGAAATGCTATTCTCATCTATTTCGGTCACAAAAAGAGCAGAATAACTCTTGTGAACGATTGGGAGATAGTTCAGTGCCGGGAAATGCTTATTGGGCTTGGAAATTTTGTGCAGGCTTACAGAGATGCATCCTCATCCATTCCAAAGGCTCAAGAGATGAGTTACAGCGACATCTGTAATGTGTTATTTCAAAGCGGTCTTCCTGCCTCAAAAGATAATCTTGAAGAAGTGCCAGATGATGATATTGAAGAGACTGCTTCTTCTGGCACTTATGATAAGATCCTAAATTCAGTCACCTCTCAGTTATTGTCAGAGATCTATGCTACTCTGAGGAACTTTAATCTCAAAGGACTTAGAATGTCCAGCAAGATTTACGCCAGTGGTCCCGGTACAGCCATCCCCAATATTGTCGAAATTATATCAGCTTCAGTAAGTAAAGATGTAAAAATGCTGGAGTTGCCACTGGAGACAATGATCCATAAAGATTTCGAAGGTGAGATGGCGCCAGAGAATAATCAGTACTTTATGATGAACCTCGCTTTGATCCTGGATCCCTCGGAAAAACTCAGCTTAATGCCGGAAGAGCATAAGGAAAACTTCAAATGGTTTCTTCCTAACCGGCTTATTCAGATAGCTGTGGGAATAGTATTAATATTTTCCACTCTGTTTACGGTCTCAGGCAATTCTTCAATGAAGGAGCTCCAGACTAAGATACCGCCAAAGCAAGCTGAGTTGAATGCAGCCATTGATGGCCAGTCTGAATACTTTACATACTTAAAAGAATTGCAAGCAATAAAGGGCTTTTCAGCCATTCGTGAATATGACCGCACTGAAGGTAGAAAAATTATTTATCTCCTTCAATATCTTACCAACGCTACTTCAAACAGAATTTCCATGAGTAGTATCACCTCAGATGCTATCAATAGCCCCGGGGTCAATAATGAGGGTAACCTCCTCACCTTATCCGGAGATATATCCCCGCCCAGTGGAGATACAAATATTATATTAAATAATTTTCTCTATCTGTTGCGCAACGCTGAACATGTTACCAATGTAGAGCTTATAAAATCACTGGTTAATAATGATGGCGCCTTAAACTTTTCTGTCAAGGTCACTTTATGAGCAGTTTACCTGGAAAAACGAAATTTATATTGGGGTCTTCGGTTTTGGGTTTGTTGGTTGTGGTCACCATTATTCTGAATGTGACGATAGCTACTAAGACAGGCAGATTCCAACAGGAGTACCAACAGCTGGAAAGTACTCTAAAACAGGTTCTTTCCCGGACAGGTGACATTAGTGATGTGAAGACACAGCATGAACAACGGTTTACCCAGCTTGTGGAGAACTCAGATCAATATGATTCAGAGTTAGCTTACCTTAAAGATCTTCAAACTCTTAAGAACAGTGCTACCAGGTATGATGTAGTGCTGACGGAACTGGTACCAAAACTGGAAGATACCATGCCTGCTTTAAAGCAATATATTTCCATCACTGAAAACTATCTTGAACGATATGAGATAGAGTTAAAGTTCAGAGGTAAATTGCGTAATGTGGGCAGATTCATCCAATATCTTGATACGGATAATAGGAGGATTTATATTAAGGAGATATCATTAAATCCCGTTAACATGTCTAATGTTGAAGCGAATATTAGAGCTTATTCCTATGGATTGAAAACACTGTGAAAAAAAGCGAAAGAAATCTTCTCATTGTCCTTGGCGTCTTATTGATCCCAGTGGCATTTCTGTATATTGATTTTGGTGGCAATAATGGCACACAGGCCGAAGAGAAAAAATCCCCCAGTAATCCCATGGAAGAAGCAGCACTTATTATGGCCATGATCCCTGGCGGTGGGAAATCTCCGCAAGTTGTAACCCTCTCCAGATGGGGCAGGGACATCTTTAATCTTGTGGAGAATACAGCAACATCTCAAGTAGTTAATATCGAAGTACAATTTTTTCTGTCAGGAATTATGACTTCCGGATTTGTTAGGAGTGCAATTATCAATGATGAAGTAGTTACTGAAGGACAGATCATTGACCGTTATATTGTGGAGTCTATTCTTGAGGACATGGTAATATTGAGTCGGAACCAAAAGAAACTTGTTCTATCTTTAAGTGAGTAATATGACACTATCGAAAATTAAGCGGCTAACCCTCCTTCTTTTCATTGCGGGTGGATTTGTTACCGGTCAAACTCTTGAAGATATATCCATCGTTGATTCGGAGACTTCCTACTTCTTAACCCTCACCTTTGATGAGGTTCCGAAATACCGTACATCAGAAGTGTACGAACCTCCCTCATTTACTATCACATTTACAGGTGCGAATTGGGAAAAGGGAGATTTTGCCCGTAGAGTAATGACCGACCCTCTCTATCAGTACAGTATCAGGATTGTTACTACATCTTTCGGTAGGGAAGATCTTGAACTCCGGCTTGATTTTTTCTCTAATACGGAAATAAAAATCAATAAGTCAGGGGATAGAAAAATCATTGTGTCGTGGGAAAAGTTCAAGGACAAGCTGGAAGTGCAACCCGATACGTCATTTCTAGAAATCAAAGAGATGACTGCGTTGGATGCTCTACAACAAACAGTAACACTGAGGTTCCGCGATGCCACAATAGAGGACGTTGTGAGGCTTCTTTTTGTCAGTTACGGACTAAATATGATTATACATCCGGATCTCATTAGTGGTGGTGATAATGTTGGAAGCATAACTCTGTTATTAAAGGATGTTACCATAGAAGTTGCTTTAAGTCTTATCTTAAAGATGCATGGTTATGATTGGTACCTGGATAATGAGATTATTATTGTAAAACCGTTGGACATAACGCTTCGGGGCGAACTGGTTACCAACGTATACGATCTAAAGTTTGCCGATGGAAATATGATAGCTTCAGCATTGGGTAACGGCGTACTTAGCGATAAAGGCACTAGTGTTGCATTTACCACCGGTATAGCAGGCTCTTTCAACGATAAACTTATGGTGACTGATATTGAGGCAAATTTGCCAGCTGTTGAAAAGTTAATCAATTCACTGGATCAAAAAACCCAGCAGATACATATTTCCGTAAAATTCATTGAGACTACCCTTTCGGCAGATGAACATCTCGGTATTAACTGGGGCCTGAGGGCGGACCTTGTAGGTCCCACGGTCCCAGATACCTCAGGATTGTTTGTCAATATCGGGCACTGGAATGAACTTAGCATGGCTCAGCTGACTTTACCTGTATTTACCAGTATTCTTCAGCTGCTTACGACTGATAATGAGACAAGGCTTCTTCAGGAACCTCAGGTCACCACATTCAATAATTCCCCTGCTACAATCAATGTGGGAACCAGCATACCCGTTCTTGTACCTCAAACTGAAGGAGGTGTCTTTGGTGTGAACCCCTACACTTTTGAATCCGTAAATGTGGACATCAGTCTTAAGGTAACACCCAGAATCAATTCTGACGGGCTTATCTCCCTGGCCATCAATGCCCAGATCCAGGCCATTATCGGCTATGTGGGTCCCGATGCTGACAGGCCTATAGTTTCCACACGTTCCACCCAGACAAATGTAAGGGTAGCTGACGGAAGGACGCTGTTGATCGGCGGGCTCATTTTAAATGATGAGAGCCAAGCGGTGGATAAAGTCCCATTTTTAGGGAATATTCCCATTATTGGAAAACTGTTCACAAATACTGTTACAAAAACTTCCCAGAGAGAGTTGCTTATTTTCATTACACCATCTATTGTCTCCTAAGCCGTGAAAAATTAATGGACAATAAAATACTCATTATAGATACAGACGATGTTTTCATAGGACAGTGCCGAAATCACCTTGAAGGTCTCGGTATCGAGGTCCTGGTGAGCAGTGACGGGACTGAGGGTCTTCGGATGGCCCAGAAGAATAAACCTGGTGTGGTTATCATGGATATTGCGCTACCGTACCTGAATGGTTTTCACGTATGCAAACTTTTAAAAAGTGATAGCCGATATAAGGATATACATGTTGTTTTTATCTCCTCGAGGGAAGATCCTGATGATATCCTAAACTCAAGGAGAGTGGGGGGAAGCCTGTTTCTGAGAAAGCCCATAGATGCAAATCATCTCACTGATGAACTGATCCAGCTTCTTAATAAAAATAAACCGGTGAAAGATGATACCGCTGAAGCTGTGGAGGCTCGGTAAATGAATCAGACGCTTGGACAGGTACTGGTTTCTGAAAATTATCTCTCTCCAGATCAGATCAATGAGGTTTTGAAATACAAGGATGAGAACA